>CAJWGQ010000062.1 GCA_913041025.1 uncultured Gammaproteobacteria bacterium
CACATAGGACGACAATATTCGATTCCGAAGAGATTTTGGGAAGCCAGATCGCTCCGGTAACTGGCCGATGCCCGGGATGATTATCAATGACGAAATCAGTAGCGCCAATCTGTCCTTCTGACCATTGAATCGATTCCATAGTCTGTCCAATAGATTTGAATATTGGATAAGCCTATCGGTTTTTCCTCTCTAGACACAAGAGAGATCGTCACTGATACTGTTTTTTAGGGGTTGGTTTGGTGAGTCGGGAGGATTTTATTGGAGAGTAATACTGCATCGGACAAGGCTGATATTGATTCAGAGCGGGAGGATCGATACACCCGTCCCGAGGGGGAAGTTCAGGATCCACCAAATTCCTTTTTGGGTACCATTAAGTATCTGGGTCCTAGTGTCATAATTTCAGCGACCATCGTCGGCTCGGGGGAGATAATTCTGACAGCAAGCTTGGGAGCGATGGTCGGCTACACCATGCTTTGGTGGGTTTTGATGTCTTGTTGGAGCAAGTCAATCTTGCAGGCCGAATTGGCTAGATATGTCGTTCTGAGTGGTGATACTTATTTGAGAGCGATAAATCGAGTCCCAGGGAAAATTCGTGGTCCTAGAGGGAAGTTCTCCTGGCCGATAATCTTGGGCTTGTTGGCATTCATCCCTGGTCTAACCGGTATGGGAGGGTTAGTTGGTGGCGCCGCTCAGGCAGTAGGCCTGGTTTTTCCTGAATTTGAGCCACTTTGGGTTGTGGGTTTTTTAGCCTTCATTACGGCGCTTTTATTGGGTAGTGGAAGCTATCATCGTCTGGAATCGATTATGCTGGTTTTCGTTTTGACCTTTACGGTTTTAACGGTCCTGAGTCTTATTTTTATGCAGGACACGCAGTACGCGACCACGGTCGAGCAAATTGCATCGGGGTTTACCTTTGAATTTCGTACCGAATACGCTGTGTTAGCCCTAGCTGCTTATGGTTACACGGGTGTCAATTCAGGCGAGATTTCCTCTTATACATACTGGTGTATAGAAAAAGGGTATCCGGCTCGAATTGGTCGATACGATGGATCTGAAGCATGGCGCTCGCGGGCAAGGGGCTGGTTAAAAGTTCTTAGAACAGATGTTTGGATCACGATGGGGTTACTAACTTGCGCGACTATCCCATTTTATTTTTTGGGCGCAGGTGTCTTACACGCGAGTGGTCAGAGACCCGAAGGTAGCGAAGCCATCAGCGCTCTTAGCTATATGTTTACGGAGACCCTTGGGTCTTGGTCTTTATGGCTTTTTGCTTTGGGCGCTTTTTGCATTTTGTATTCGAGTACCGTGGCGGCGGTAGCTGCCGGTGGACGATATATACCAGATTACTTGATGGAGCTGGGCTTTTTATCTCGTGATAGGTTGGATGTTCGAAAGAACATCATAAAATGGTATGGCTTGATTGTGCCCTTTCTCGGTCTAAGTTTGTACGCGGGTTTTCAGAATCCGGTGTTAATGGTCACGATCGCTGCATCCGTTGCGGCAATTATGTTGCCGGTTCAGAGCGGAATAACTATCTATTTGCAGTCAACTAGATTGCCGTCTGAAATGCTGCCAGGAAGAGCTGCGTCGAGCTTTTTGAAGTTTACTTTTTTATTTCATCTCGTAATGGCAGCTTTGGTGATTTACTTTGTGGTTGTTTAGTTAGATCGAAACGCGCGGGATCAATGTTGAAAAAGAATTACTCAGACAACTCACTACGAGTTAAACTTTTAGAGATTTGACGAACAAGGAGGTGTAGGCATGGCCGAATCTGCAGCAAAGATAGAAGATATTTCCGAGGAAGAGTGGACAATGCGTGTTGAATTGGCTGCTTGTTATCGTCTCTTTGTGAAATATGGCTGGACAGATATGATATTTACGCATCTGTCTGCGCGGGTGCCGGGCGAGGAAAATTTATACCTAATTAATCCGTACGGCCTCCTGTTCGACGAAATTACGGCTTCCTCTTTGATCAAGGTTGATTTTGATGGCAACGTGATATCTGGAGATTACCCTTATAATGATGCAGGGCATGCAATTCACACTGCTGTGCTCAAATCCCGACCTGATATTAACGTTGTCATGCATAGCCATACGCGGGCGGGCATGGCCGTATCGACTATGAAGTGCGGTCTGTTGCCTCTCACACAACAGGCGAACGAGATCATGGAAAATATTGCCTACCATGATTACGATGTTGCTGTCGGTGCTGAGGAAGAATGCCGACGTATAGGCGGTGATCTCGCCGATAGACATCTGATGATCATGCATAATCATGGCCTTCTTAGTTGCGGTAGAGATCCAGCAGAAGCTTTCTATCTTTTATATACACTAGAAAACGCCTGTAAGGTTCAAGTCGACAGCCTGTCTTCCAATACTGATTTGGTGTACACCAAGGAAGATGCTGCGAAAAAGCTCGGGGCGTATGGGAAAGTGAAACCTGAGTCACCTAGCCGCTCCTCTCGATTAGCTTGGACAGCCCTTATTAGGCAGCTCGACGCGACTGATCCTAGTTATAGAGATTAAGCTAAAAAGCCAGGGTAGGTAAAAAATGCGCTTCACGAATGATCATATCCAGCACTACCAGGAAAATGGCTTTGTGATAGTTGAGAACTTCCTCACCACTGAAGAACTGGCTCGGGCGCACGAAGAAATCCAAAGGATTCTGCCTGGGTGGTTAGAATTTGCTCAGGATCCTGAAGCTCCAAAACCAGAAGACTGGAACCGTCCACCAAAATCTCGTAGGAATACCCGATTTCCTTTCGCTGGGGACCAACTTAATGCGGTGACGCTCCATCCTGATTTGAGGAAGTTTGCTGCTTTGAATGCCGGACATGATGACTTAATTTGTGAGCAGGGCGATCTTCATTACAAGTGTTTCGGTCATGCTTCTGATATGGATCAGGTGATGCACTTGGACTATTTGAATCATACTTTGGTTTATCCTCCAAAAGATCCTAAATATTGGCAGACCGCCTATTTGATTTATTATACCGATGTAACTGAAGAGTTAGCGCCAACGGCGGTTTGTTCTTGGAAGCACTATCAAGAAGACATCCTCTGGCCGACTGCATACGAAAAAGAACAGCGCTCCGAGCTATACGAGAATGAAGTTCTTGCTACGGTGCCTGCGGGTTCTGTTCTGGCTTACAGTATGAGAACTTTTCATCGCGGTACGGCATTCAAATCAGAAGGAGCACGCATCGGAGAATTTATCACTTATGCTCCCAAGAATTGCCCGTGGTTGGGTATTGTGGGCTGGCCTGAACAAGGCGTGCATAAATCCTTCCGGATCTGGATTGAAAGAGCGTCGGTGGAGGAGCGCGAGATGCTCGGTTTTCCGACCCCCGGTGACTCCTACTGGACAGAAGAGACCTTGGCAGGGGTCGCAGCCAGGTTTCCTGATATGGATATGTCTCCCTACTCTCAATGATTACAAAAGAGAGCTGAGAGTACATTCGCCTGCTCCGATTTGATCCAGGCCTAAAGGTCCTTCCTAGCTTTAAGAATTACCAAGTATCGATGTAGGGTCTCTTTTTCTTTGTCCTAGGTTCGGGTTCCGGAATTCCATTTAGTCCGGCGACGATCCAATCGCGAGAGTTTGCCGGGTCGATCACATCTTCGATTCCATAAAACTCGGCAGAGTTGATGGCCTTGGCTCTCTCGTAGGCCTTATCAACCCGTTCTGTGAATACTGCGATTCGCTCTTCGGCAGTGTCCATTTCCTGGAACTCACTTCGGTATGCCAGTTTCACGTTTCCTTCTATCGCCATTCCGGCGAACTCCGCCGTGGGCCAGGCTGCGGTAAAGAATGGGACTTTCGAGCTTCCGCCGCACATTGCTTGAACGCCGAGCCCATAGGCTTTTCTAATGATTAGACCGAACATGGGCACTGAAAGATTGGCTCCCGTATTGAACATTCGGGCGCAATGTCTGACTAGTGCCGTTTTCTCAACCTCTGGACCAACCATGATGCCTGGGCAGTCCATAACAGAGATTACGGGCAGGTCAAAGGCGTCACATAGCTGAAGGAAACGTGCACCCTTGTCAGCTCCATCAGAATCGATAGCTCCCGCGATGTGATGAGGATTATTGGCAATAATTCCCATGGGTTTTCCTTCGATTCTTATTAACGAGGTCACGATACCAATTCCGAAGTCTTTGCGAATTTCCAGTACCGAATCTTTGTCTGCTAGAGTCTCAATAACGTCTCTGACGTTATATATTTCCTTTCGATTTTCTGGAACGATACTGCGCATTTTTCTCTGATCAGGCGCTTCCCAGTTGGAAGTGGGACCCTGAAAATATGAGATGTACTGCTTGGCGACTTTAGTGGCTTCTATCTCATCTTCGACCAGGATATCTATTACTCCGTTTTCGACTTGTGATTCGGTTGGTGCGACTTCATCTGGGGCGAATATTCCCAATCCTCCAGCCTCAATCATTGCTGGTCCTCCCATCCCGATAATGGAGTTTTTGGTGGCAATGATGACGTCACAGCACGCAAGTAATGCAGTGTTACCCGCGAAACAGTAGCGAGAATTAACGCCTACAAGCGGTACCAGTCCAGAAAGTTTCGACCACTGAGTAAATGTTTCGACCTCCATGCCGATGCCGCCTGCGCCATCGGTGTCGCCCGGTCGGCCGCCCCCTCCCTCGGAATAGAGAATTACGGGTAGTTTGAATCTTTCAGCTAAGTGAAAGATTCGATCTTGTTTATTGTGATTCCAATGCCCTTGGGTTCCCGCGAGTACCGTGTAGTCATAATGCACCACTGCGCAACGTGACTCTGTTTTTTGGAAAAGTTCGCCGTTTACGTGACCAATGCCCATCACTAGCCCGTCTGCGGGAGTGTTTTCTCTGAGCCACTCCACGGTTCTTCGCTTACGTTGTGCGGCTAACACCATGGAACCATATTCGACGAATGTGCCTTCATCGCATAAATCTTCGATATTCTCTCTGGCGGTTCTTTGATTGTATTGTCGGCGTCGTTCTACCGCCTTTGGTCGATTTTCATCATAAAGATGAGCGTGTCGATCAAAGGTCTCCTGAAGGTCGGGACGAATTTCATCTAGATTAATCTGATCGTCGGCTTCGAAGTTTAATTCTCCGATATCGCCTTCTTCAATAAACACTAAAGGGTGACCTTCAACAATGATTTCATTTTCTGATACTGAAACTGAATTGATGGTTCCGTTTCTATCCGCCTTGATTTGATGCTCCATTTTCATGGCTTCCATTACGATCAGTGGCATACCAATAGCGACTTTATCACCCGCGTCGACTTGTATTTTTATAATGGTTCCTTGAATTGGCGCTGGGATTCCCACCGAACCGTTGGGCCCGGAAAGATCGATTTTTTGCTTTGTTTTCTTTTTATTCTTTCGATCAGCGCCTTTATCATAATCAAACACCGCAAGGGGATCGGAACTATCGACTTGTGCGCCGGCCAGTCCTGAAGCCAAAGGATTTAATTGCTCGTTAAGTATATGCCTGGTTTCAAATTCACTATTTTCAATGAGTGAGGGAGCGTTTTCATCGACCCACCGCGTGGTCACCTTGCTTGTTAAAAAGTCATCGTTTTTCAATATGCCCCTTAAAAAAGGAATGTTGGTCGCAAGGCCCTCGATTCGGAATTCTGAAAGAGCTCTTTCGCATTTCTTTGATGCTTCTTTGAAATTCGATCGTGCGGAGTGGACGATTACTTTTGCGAGCAGCGAGTCATAGTTGGTACTGGGGAGAAAACCCGCGTATCCAAAACCATCAGTTCTGACTCCCGGGCCGCTCGGAGGGTCATAGGTAGTCAGTTCGCCAGTGGTAGGTTTTACGGTGCCATCTGGTTCAATTGTCTCCATGTTGATTCGGGCCTGTATCGCGTAGCCTATCGCTTCTGGTGTTCCGTTGAGTTCAAGTGCCTTCAAGGATTTGCCGTTCGCTATTTCTATTTGCGATTGAACTAGATCGACACCAGTGACTTCTTCGGTGACCGTGTGTTCAACCTGTAGACGAGCGTTCGCCTCTATGAAAGCGAATTTTTCTTGCCCCTCGCTCTTTGAATCGACCAAAAACTCAAAGGTTCCTAAACTATAATATCCAACCGATTTAGCGAGTTTTTCTGCCGCTTCCTGTATAGACAATCGAGTTTTTTCTGGCAGATCAAAAGCTGGAGCGATTTCTATGATTTTTTGGTGCCTTCTCTGAACGCTACACTCCCTGTCTCCTATCGCCAGGATATTCCCTTCGCGGTCACCGATAATCTGAATTTCTATGTGTCTAGCATGTTGAATAAGCTCCTCAACATAGAGCTCGTCGTTGCCGAAAGCGTTTTTTGCTTCTGACTGACACCGAAGATACGCTTCTTCTAGTTCTTCAAGCTTTGTGACGATCCGGGTGCCCCGGCCACCGCCTCCAGCCAGGGCTTTGATCATAATCGAGGCGTTATCGCCTAGTGACTTAAAAAATTCTTGGCAATCTTCCAAGGAGCTAGCTTTTTCCGTGCCCTGGACAATGGGAATTCCTGCTTCAATTGCTGCCTGCCTTGCTCGAGCTTTGTCCCCGAACAAAGCTAATAGAGACTGACTTGGACCAATAAACTCGATGTTATTCTGCGAGCATTGTTCTGCGAACTCGCTGTTTTCCGACAAAAAACCGTACCCTGGGTGTATCGCATCACAATTAGAGTCTTTGGCGATGGCTATAATATTATCGATGTCCAAATAGGCTTTAGCCCCCATTGCCTCAAGGCAGACGGCCTCATCTGCAATTTTAGTATGCAGGCTTTCATCATCGTCCTCAGAGTAGATGGCCACAGTAGAGATATCTAAATGTGCCGCGGCCCTTGCGATTCTAATTGCGATTTCTCCGCGATTTGCGATCAGTATTTTTTCTATTGTCATCTGGCCGGTTCCTCCCAACTTCTTGCCCAGTAAAGCCTCTGCCATTATGGAGCGCTAGTTTCGGCTGCGCTTTTATATCCAAAATTCAAGTGACGAGCAGAAGAGGCATCCTGCTCTTTTGATGATAGACAATACCTAGCAAAACTATAATCATCAAATCGGTGAGACAGTTGAGGAGGTCTAGGATTGTCGAGTAAGGTTTTTCTATTAGGTTAGTTCTGGAAATTTTGAAGGGCAATTAAAAGAGAGGTTACAAAATGACAGCGATAATCGATGAATCAGGTTTGCCATGCGACGCTTTAGCTCTTTGGACAGAAAACGTGCCTCTTGCAGATGGCTCGGCAATGATAGACCAGCCGATTTTAACGATCCATCGAGCTCCAGAAGATAGATCAAATGGAGCGGCCTGTATTGTGGCACCAGGAGGCGGATACCGAATTCTGGCGTCTGATCATGAGGGTCTGCAGGTTGCGAGATGGCTCAACCGGAAGGGAATAACGTGCTTTGTTTTACGTTACAGAGTTGGTCCGAAATATCACTCCAGCGTGTCGCTTATCGATGGGTTGCGTGCAGTTCGCTATGTGCGCTATTTTGCTGAAGATTATAAAATTGACTCAGACCGAATAGGAATGCTGGGCTTTTCTGCAGGTGGTCACTTGACCGTCGCTGTAGGGACTGGGTGGGATAGCGGAAAAGAAAGTAGCATTGATCCGATAGAAAAGGTCTCCAGCAGGCCGGATTTCTTAGTTCCGGTCTACGCGGTAACCAACGGTGCGAAGCGAGGACGTAAAGCTGATGAATACACCTCGACTGACGAACAAGTTAATTCTCAGACGCCGCCTACTTTTATAGTGCACACTCACGAAGACTCGATTGTCCCTGCTTCGCAATCGACTTTATTTTATGACGCCTTATTGGCCCAAGGTGTACCGGCTGAGCTACACATCTTTAATAAGGGAGAGCACGGATTAGGCATGATGCCCGGTGACCCTGATGTCGCTGAATGGGGCGAATTGCTTGTCAGATGGTTGCGCAGGCAAAAACTTATGACTAGGCAACCAAGAATAAAGGTCTCGGGAAAGGTATTACGTGGCGGTCAACCAATGGGTATGGTGTGGATTACGTTCATTCCAGACGATGTGGACGCGCCCATTGCCAGAACGCGTATACAGTCTGACAGCGGCGGTTCCTTTTCGATTGATACTCCAGAGGGCCCGGTCGCCGGAAGGCATTCAGTTAAGATTTACCACGTTAGCAATCAAGAGACCCATGTCGCGACCGGTGTTTATACCATGGACGATGCGCAGGTCTGCGAGACAACGACTAACTTAAAGGGAAATGATTCATTAGTATTTGAGCTTAGTGAAGAAGATTTTAAAACCATTTAGTTGAGAGACCTGGAGAGAGTTATGCCAAAGTTCGAGCAGATAATTTATGAAGTTGCTGAGTCGGGTATCGTAAGAGTTGTGTTAAACCGCGCTGAAGCACGAAACGCACAAGACACGCGTATGCTTTACGAGTTGAATGATGCGCTTGACCTCGCCGCACAAGACGACGAAGTCAAGGTGATCGTTATCGCAGCGAATGGGCCACATTTTTCAGCAGGACACGATTTGAGGGAAAAAGATCCTGTAACCACGCAACAGTCTTTCAAAACTGTCACGACATGGGGAGGTTTTGAGAGAGATGGAGCAGAAGGGCAGTTTGCCAGAGAGCAGGAAATTTACCTCGGCTTCTGTGAACGCTGGCGCAATATTCCCAAACCGACCATGGTCGAGGTGCAAGGCAAAGTGATTGCTGGTGGGGTGATGCTTGTTTGGCCATTTGACATCGTCGTGGCATCGGAAGACGCCACGTTTCAAGATAATACGGTTGCCATGGGAATTTGTGGAGCCGAGTTTTTCAATCATCCGTATGAGTTAGGTGTCAGAAAAGCGAAAGAGATGCTATTTACATCGGATGAGGTCACCGCCCAGGATGCGTATCGATTGGGAGCTGTCAATCACGTGGTGCCTAGGGAACAACTCTCCGATTTCACGATGGGATTAGCTCGAAAAATTTCGCAGAAGAACTTATTCAGTTTAAAGCTAACCAAGATGGCCGTTAACGCAGCAGAAGACAACGCCGGTCGAACTAGCACAAATCAAACTGCTTTTGCTTTGCATCATTTGCTTCATACGCATTTCAAACTGACCTCGGGTATGGGAGTGGATCCGGAATTTATGCGTAACTTTGGCAAGAAGACCAGCTGAAAAAATTATAGAGTTTTCTAAGCAGAGTTTTTTGGATCGAACAGCGGATACTCCTTTTCATTCCAAAAAACCTTGCCCGTGGGTCCGCCTGCAGGAAGCGTGGCCAGCATTTTTGCTGTGGAGTAGGTTACTTCCGGTGATTGTAAATCAGGACGGTCTTTCCCCCAAATGCGAGTGTTGGTAGGTCCCGGTATTAACATGTTGATCAGAATGTCTGAGTCTGAGACTTCTCGCGCCGCTACTCTTGACGCTGACCAGATAGCAGATTTTGCGGCGCTGTAAGCAGAGGTCCCAGGTGCGTCGAATTCTGCGTTTCGTGAGACTGTGTTAATGATTCTCCCGTAGGCTTGGTCGCGCATGATTGGGATGGCAGCCCTCATACCGTAGATACAACCAAATAAATGCACAGCGATATGATCTTCGAACTTACCCTTGCGGGCATTTTCTAACTTGGGGCCAAAGGCGATTCCAGCGTTGTTGAATAAGACATCTACTCGTCCGGTTTCGGATTGTGTGCCGGTGATGAGTTCTGTTACTTGGGTGGAATCACGCACGTCAACGTTTTTTGTCGAGATGCCTATATCCGACAGGGATGCTAGTGATTTGATATCGATGTCTGCAGCGATTACGTGTGCTTGTTCTTGATGAAACTTCAAGGCCCAGGCTCTGCCAATTCCATTGCCAGCTCCGGTGATTACAATTGTCTTGTTTTTCATATTCATATTTTCAAAATATCAGCTGGACCGTTGTTCCATTAATCTCTGTAAGTGTTGATCTTATCGCTGGGATCATTGGTTTTGCTAGAGATGAGGCCCAGGTTTCGTATTGGGCAGTTAATCTTTCAACAACTTCTGGGTGTGCTTCTGCGAGATCGTTTTGCTCGGATGGGTCTGATTTTAGATCGAACAATAGCGTAACCTTTTCTGACGAAAAGGTGTGTGGCCAGCCACCCTTGGGCGGAGTCAGTCTGCCGTCATCACCTAGATCTCCATCCGTATAAGTGGCGATGCTATATCGCATTAATTTCCAGCGTTCGTCTCTTATCGCATGTGTTGGCCCCGAGCGCCAATATAAGTATTCATGTGGCGAGGAGTTAATTTTCCTTTTTACAAACGGAATGAGATTGACGCTGTCGATTGTAGAGAAGCCAACGCGACCGGCCGCGGCGACGAATGTTGAGTAAAGGTCCAGTGTGATGACTGGGTGATTATAGGTCTCTCCTCTGGGTAGAAACTTATGCCAACTCATAATAAAAGGGACACGAATGCCGCCCTCATGGTGAAAGCGCTTGAATCCTGAATAGGGCGCATTAGAACAGGCGCCTTCGATGTAGCCCGCACAACCATTATCAGAGGCAAATACGATCAGGGTGTTCTCGGACAGGCCGAGTGTTTCTAGTTCTTTGACAATACGGCCTACGCTATCATCTAAAGACGCGACCATTGACGCATAAATGCGTGCTCTATTGTTTGAAAGATGTTCGTATCGCTTTGAGTATTTATCGATTGTTTGAAGAGGCGTATGTGGGGTTATATGACTTAGGAATAGAAAGAAAGGTTGATGCTGATTTTCACGGATAAAGTTTACGGCTTCGTCCGTAAAGACGTCTGTCAAATAATCGTCGATCTTCACCTCATTAAAATTTCGGTAGATTGCATTAGGCCTATCGAGCGGTGCTCTTTGCGATATTGAAGAATTGATGGAGACGAAGGAGGTACCTGGCTCGTTTGAATTTATGTAAGACGTGCCTCCGTCTAGAACGCCAAAAAAATCATGGAACCCTCTATTAAGAGGGTGATGTTGGCGTTGGTGACCAAGGTGCCACTTACCTATAAGCGCGTTTTTATAACCGATCTCGGATAGGGTATCGGCCATTGTGTTTACCTCTGTGCTCATCCCATATTCTTTGTCCCTCTGAGCTACATTGAATTCCCAACCGTGCCGTTGTTGATATAAACCTGTTATCAGGCCTGCTCTTGAGGGCGAGCAGACGGGGTGTGTCACGTAAGCCTGAGTGAATTTGACTCCATTGCGAGCCAGCTGGTCGATGTGAGGCGTTTGAATAGGCCCTTGTCGATATATACCCACATCTCCAATACCCAGATCGTCTGCCAAGATTAAAACGACATTTGGTTTCTGAGGAGGGAGAGGGTTATTTGGGTTTGTTTTGTCGCATGCCGACACCAAGGCTAGAAAACAGAGAACCAGCGCAAAGGATCTAATGGCGTTTATCAACACTTTTTTCACTCTGTGTCTGGGCAAGCTGAAATTCTCGGAAGGAATTGATGCATAGGTCGGGTCTTTGGAGTATTGATCCATGCCCTACGTTTTCTAAAACTTTCAATGAGGAATTGGTCAGGGTCTTGTGTATTTCTCGAGTCGAAGCAAGGTTTGGATCGTGGTCGCCTGTAACTAATAGAACGGGCATGGACAGTTTTTTTATAGCAGACGGCAAGTCGAAACTTGCTGCCGCGGCCAAAGCAGTTGAGACAAGTTCTGGCTGATGGTTGAAGTTATAGTTGGCAGGTTTTTCAAATTTCTTCAGACCTTTTGAGATTTGCTTTTCAACGGCGGCTTTTGCGCCTTCTTTTTGAGCTGTCGGATCAGCTTTCGTTATGCTGGCATCGTGAAGAACTGCATTGTTTACGCGATCCTGGTTTCTAGAGCAATAGGCGATTGCGGCTCGCGAACCCCATGCCATCGACCACACGATTACCTTGTCGATTTGCAGTTGCTCGAGAACGCAATTCGCATCCTTGTTGTATTGCTCGAGAGAGAACAAACTTGGGACGGTATTTTGGTAAATGCTGGATCCTGTTCCCCTGATGTCGAATCGAATAAACCGGTACTCAGTCTTCAGGTCTTCAACGATAAAATCCCACATTCGTAGTGTACAGCTTGCTCCGTTCCATAAAAGAACCGGTGGTAATTCCTTTGGTCCATCATCTTCATAATGAATAATCGATCCGCTTACTTCGATTTCCAATTTGCCCCCTTGTGATCCGAAAACGAATTTTTCACTGTGATACTTTATCTTTAGGTTATCCAGTACAACTCGTCTCTGATCAGAGTTCCCAATTATCCTGAGATTTTCAACTCTTTTTAATTTAAAGAAAGTTATAGAAATTGAAAATTGCGTTTAAGATGTTATTTAAACGTGGTTTTACAGCGGGAGTGGTTAAATTGAAAGCATGGCGAATCAATGAATTGGGGGACCCTTGGGAAAGATTGGTGATCGAGGATATAGAGGCGCCGCAGCCCTTCAGGGGTCAGGTTTTGATTGAAGTAGAAGCGACCGATCTGAATTTTGCTGATATTTTGCAATGTCAGGGTCGTTATCAGGTTAAGTTAACGCCACCCTTTTCTCCTGGCATGAACGCAGCTGGGACTATTTTAGCTGTGGGAGAGGGCGTCGAGCTGCAGGTTGGTCAACGCGTGGTAGGGCCAACCATGGGTGGTTATGGGGGATATGCTGCCCAATCCGTGTTGTTAGCTGAACAGTGTCAGGTATTACCGGATACCATAAGTTCAAAGTCGGCGTCAGCCATTCACGTGACTTACGGGACGGCCTGGTTTGCACTGCATCAACGGGGGAACCTTAAGCCGGGAGAGACTGTATTGGTTTTAGCCGGAGCCGGCGGCGTAGGCTCGGCGGCTATACAATTGGCGAAGGTACATGGTTGTTGGGTGACCGCAGCGGCGGGTAGCACTGATAAAACCGAACTCTGTGAACGGCTGGGCGCAGACGAGGTGATCGATTACAACGCCGAGGATCTGTATGACAGATCCATGAGTCTGACCTCGGGTCGAGGTTATGATGTGATCTATGATCCTGTCGGAGGCGATTTTTTTGATGTTGCGCGACGCTTGGTTGCCTGGGAAGGCCGACTACTGGTGATTGGGTTTGCGAGTGACAGGATACCTCAAGCGCCCGCGAATCATATTCTGATGAAAAACTATTCTGTCGTAGGGGTTCACATGGGTGCCTATCGAAAACAGGACCCTACGCCTTTTGATCGTTGCTATAACGAGTTATATGGAATGTTAGAGAAGGGCAAAATAGACCCTTGGATCGATTCAGTAGTCGGTTTTGAGGAATTGCCTGAGGCGTTGTTGAGTCTAGCAAACAGAGAAACAAAGGGTCGACTTGTGTTTGAGCCTTAGCGTCTGACGTGGGCTGCGTTAAATCCAGCAGCACGAGTTTATCAATGGCGATGTAAATGAATATGCTATTTAGAGGGCGAGGTCAGCAAAATGAATAATCATCAGTGGGTATTGGCGCGAACACCGTTAGAAGGATGGCCCCACTCAGACGACTTTAATTGGTTGAGCGGTCAGATGCCTGAGATTGGAGCTAATCAAATGCTAACCAGGACGATTTATTTATCGCTTGATCCATACCAATGGGGTAGAAGACGAAGCGGTACGGAATCACCAGGCGACGTCTGTCATGGAAGAACTGTCTCTCAAGTCGTACGGAGTAATTTGGAGGGCTATAGTGAGGGGGACTTCGTCTTCAACACCAATGGCTGGCAAGAATATGGTTTGACAGGTGAGGGTGTCTCTCATTTTGGTTACATGTTTCCGCGTAAGCTGGATTCATCTAGATCACCTATTTCCACTGCGATTGGCGTTATGGGCATGCTCGGGCTTACCGCATATTCTGGCTTGATGATTCAATGTCAACCCAAAGCGGGTGAGACGATTGTTGTGTCTGCTGCGTCTGGCGGAGTAGGTCAGGTAGCTTGTCAGCTTGCTAAGATAGCCGGATCCAGGGTTGTTGGAATCGCTGGTAGTGCGCAGAAATTGGATTATTTGCGCAATGAGGTTGGCGTGGATGAATGTGTCTCGCATTTGAGCGAATCTTTCAAAGAAGAGCTCCGAGAACTGTGTCCGAACGGCTGCGATGTCTACTTCGAAAATGTAGGCGGTAAAGTTTATGAAGCAGTACTCCCGTTGCTAAATGAGGGCTCGAGAATCACTGTGTGCGGTATGATTTCCCAGTATGGTAATACCGATGGCT
>CAJWGQ010000063.1 GCA_913041025.1 uncultured Gammaproteobacteria bacterium
GCCAATTGGCGATCAATAAGCAGGGAAATTATCTGGAGTGGATGGATGTCCGAACCCAAAAACCTTTTAAAGCAAATTTCGTCACAAAAATGAAGGAATTTATTATGCACTACGAATTTCGGCCCGCGATCGATGGCCGAACAGTCCCAACTGATTTTGAATTTCGTATACATATAGCGGTTGGCGGTATAGATGTGGCTGATGAACACCTATTTGCAAATTACAGTGAATATCGATTGATCGGTGATTAGAGGTTGTCTGACTGATTGGTATTAGGGAGTTTGCGCGTTGGCTGTGAGTTGAAGTCGTCCTTTATAGAATTGAGGTCTGGCAACCAAAGACGAATTGCAATCAGGCTTAGGCCAACAAGAGCGCCGGACAGCATGATTGCTGAAGCGATTCCATAATTTTCCGCGAGTGAACTGATAGGTATGAGCCCGATTGGCATAAAACTGTGAGTCATCATCATAATGGACATTACCCGGCCGCGAATATGATCGGGGACTAAGAGCTGTGTCAGTCCCATGTTTAAGGAACCTATGATTGCTCCGAAGAGTCCTGTCAAAGATATCAGGATCAGTGCAGTCTCAATAGTCCGCGCGGTGGAAAACAGGCAAATGGAAATAGCCCAAAGGTAGCCTGCCCTGAACATCAGCTTGCCTTTTTCTTTAATATTTCCAAGCCTGGCCAAGATAAGTGAGCCAACCAGCGCACCAATACCGGTAGCAGACAATAGAAGGCTGAGAGTTGAGGCGTTACCGGATAATGCTTCGTGATTAAAGACAGGGGCGAGAAAAGTGACCGAGAATCCAAAGGTCAGTGGTACAAATCCGAGTACAAGAAGGCCTAGCAAGAGCTTTTCTTGTTTAAGAAATTCGAAGGCTTCAATGGTGTCTTTTATCGGACTTTTGCTCTCCTGGTGAGGTTTGCCTTGATAGTCCATTAGCACCGTCATGACTACTGAGACTGCGTATAAAGCGGCGACCACAAAAAAGACAATGCCAACTCCTTCATGGGAGGAGGTGTCGCCTCCTGAAGCTAGTCTAATGACTAACCCCGCTAGGGCTGGGCCTGCAATACGTGAGAGGTTAAAGGTGGCGCTTTGTAAGGCTGTGGCGTTTACTATGTGGGATTTTCCTACAATTTCTGGGGTCGCCGACGCTCGTGCCGGCATGCTCAAGGCTAAGACTGTGCCGTTAAAGAGCCCAAAATAAATGAAGTGGGCGAACGTGATTTGTCCTTGATACACAATCCATGCGAAGGCGATAGTCGCGATGGTATTGAGTGAACCAGAAATGATGATGATTGGTTTCTTTTTTAGGCGGTCAGCGATAACACCGCCCAGGAGCGAAAAAAATAGGGAAGGGGCCATGAAAGACAGCATGACCCAGGTAAGATCCATGGCTGAACCGGTGATGTCATATATCAGCCATCCTCGAGCCATGATCTGCATGTTCATAGCGAACAAACCGGCGATGCCGCTAAACCAAATTAAGCGAAAGTCCCTGAAGAATAAGGATGCGAACATTCCACTTATTGAGCTTCTTCCGGAGCCTTCTCGATCGTCGTTAACGCTAAGGTTCACTAACAATATCCAATCTTATTTCGTCTCGAATGAATGAGGCGTAGATGCGTTTTGATGATTTGGTCGCAGCAGGCCTTACTCTCTCCCAAATCCCATGATGTACTATCAAGGTGTTAACGAAAAGTAAAAAGCTGCGATAGGAGCTTGTCTTTGCCTGGTTTTTGCCTAAGCTAATTTGGAAAAGCGTAAGAAATTGAATTGATGGGAGGTGGCCGTGAGCTTTGAAAACATTTTGTACGAAGTGGAAGACGGGATTTTGACGATTACTTTGAATCGACCCGAAATCCTAAATGCGTTTAGCGGGGGTATGCTGCGCGATATTACTGAGGCTTTTGATAGAGCCGATTCAGATGATAGTGTTCATGCGGTGATTATAACTGGTGCTGGCAGAGGGTTTTGTGCAGGTCAGGATTTGTCAAAGGGAGATTCAACCTGGGAAGGGCATGAAGAAGCGCTTGAGGGGAAAGAGGTGGGAGACGGCGGGGGTGAACTGTCTCGTCGGCTTTTTCGTAGTCTAAAGCCGGTTATTGTTGCCTTTAATGGACCAGCTGTCGGAGTTGGGATGACCTTTACTTTGGCCGCGGACGTCAGGATTGCGGTTAAAGAGGCAAAAATGGGCTTCGTTTTTTCAGCTAGAGGTATCGTGCCAGAGGGTTGCTCCTCATGGTTCTTGCCAAGGTTGGTCGGAATTAGCAAGGCTTTGGAGTGGTGTTATTCAGCACGCATTTTTAGGGCTGAGGAGGCTTTAGAAGCAGGTCTTATTCGGAGCGTGCATGAAAAAGAAGACTTGTTGCCTGCAGCTCGAGCTTTAGCTCAGGAATTTGTTCAGGGCAGTTCCAAAGTTTCTAATGCGGTCCTTCGACACATGATGTGGCGAATGCTTGGGGCGCCCGATCCGATTAACGCACATTGGGTAGATACGGCCGGCATAAACGCATTAGCGACTTCGCCTGATGCAAAGGAGGGTATCAACGCGTTTCTAGAGAAAAGAGCGCCAGATTTTCCAGGTAAAGTGAGTACTGATTTGCCTGAATTTTTCCCTTGGTGGGAGGAACCAAAGTTCTCTGACGGAAAGCTGTGAGCTCGATGTGAAAGATTATTTGCTGTCCGGTCTCAAGGTGGTCGATTGCGCTACGGTAATCGCGGCACCAGCTGCAGCTATGATGCTGGCCGATTTTGGGGCTGATGTAATCAAGATTGAGCAGCCAGGCGAGGGCGATATGCTAAGGATGTTGGCCGGTATTAGTGGATTTGAAACCGAATCTAACTGGTTCTGGGAATTGGACGGCCGCAACAAAAGAAGTATCGCTCTGGATCTCAAGTCAGAACAAGGGATGGAAGTGCTTCACAAGCTCGTGGAGGAATGTGATGTGTTTATCACCAACCAACCCTACGGTGTTAGAGAGAGTCTTGGGTTAACCTATGAGGCGTTGCGAGCACTCAATGATTCCATGATTTATGCGTCTCTTACTGCTTATGGTGAAAAAGGACCGGAGAGAGATAGAAAGGGATTCGACCAATTAGCCTATTGGGCTCGCAGTGGGTTGATGGATTTGATGAGAGCCCCAGATACCCGGCCAACTCAGGGGCTCCCCGGTATGGGGGATCATCCTACCGGAGTGGCGCTCTATGGCGGAATCATGACAGCGCTGCTGCATCGCGAACGGACGGGTGAAGGAGGTATGGTGCATACCTCGTTGTTGGCCAATGGGCTCTGGTCAGTTTCCGGTATAGCACAGGGTGTTATGGCTGGCGGAGATTCCGTTAATTTTCGAAGTCGCAGTAAGGACTATTCGGCGATGATGTGTCCTTACCAAACCAGGGATGAGCGTTGGTTGCAATTCAATATGATTCGAAATGAAGAGTTGTTGTCGATTTTGTTGACGGCTTTGGATGCTCTTCATTTGCTAGCTGATGAGCGCTTCTCCACTCCCGAGCTAATGTTTGAAAACCGCGCGCTGCTTAGCGAGGCAATTCAAAATATCATCATCTCTAAGGAGGCAAGTGACTGGTTGGATCTTTTCGAGGAATTTGAATTGCCTGTGAATTTGGTGGGCCTCGTCGAAGAGACTAAGGACGATCAGCAGGTTCTTGAAAACAAGATGGCAGTGGTTCCTGATGATGAGAATATGGAGACGGGTTTAGTGATTAATCACCCGATAAAAATATCTAGCGTCCAGCAGGTGGGGCCTAAGAAGGCGCCTGGTTTAGGAGAGCATGGCCCTGAGATTCTCAGAGAGCTGGGGTATGAAGAGCATCAGATTGAATCGATGAAAGGCAAAGGTGTGATTGGATAAAATGAGTTAATATATTCCGTTTGTTAACTTAAGATTAAATTAGTAACTATATTTTGGGGGATTGGATGGCTGAAACAGTGAATACAGGGACGGAAGATCTTTTGGGGGAGTTAGATTCTGGTGTGTTGACTCTGACGATGAATCGACCAGAAGCGAGAAATGCGATGTCAGGAGAGATGACGGCTGCCATGTCTGAACAGCTTGCTAGTGCAGAGCTCAACCCGGAAGTCAGATGCATTGTACTTACCGGTGCTGGCAAGGGGTTTTGTGCTGGTGGCGATGTCAAAGGTATGGCTGCCAGCGGCGATGGGACGGTGGGCAACAATACCATTGATGGTGCCATTCATCGGCAAAGAGTAAACCAGCGCTCAACAGCCGGAAAATTATTCGGCATGCCAAAACCGACAATCGCAGCTTTGCCAGGAGCGGCCGCGGGTGCCGGCCTCTCACTAGCGCTTGCTTGTGATCTGAGGATTATGGCCTCAAATGCTATTATGACAACAGCCTTTGGTCGCGTGGGTTTTTCGGGAGATTACGGTGGTACCTTTTTCATGTCTCAGTTGGTAGGGACCGCGAAGGCGCGAGAATTGTATTTTCTATCTGACAGAGTGAGTTCCGAAGAAGCATTAAGATTGGGGCTGACGAATTGGGTATGCGAGCCAGAAGAGCTCGCTTCGAAAACAAGTGAAATTGCCAATAGACTTGCAACCGGTCCGACTGTCGCTTATCGATACATGAAAGAGAATTTTGCTCGTGCAATTTCCTCGGGTGATGTGGATGATTGTCTTGATCTAGAGGCAACCCACCACGTCCATTGTGGACAAACCGAAGATCACCGAAATGCGACTAAAGCCTTTGTTGAGAAAAAAGAACCGGTGTTTAACGGTCGCTAGTGGCAGGTATGCAAGCAATATGATGGGAATAGCACCTGAAGAACAATCGCAAAGCCGGAATTGGCTGTTCGGTCTTGTATTTGTCTGTGTTCTGATCGGTTTAACTAGGCTGGTGGGACTGCCACCTAATTTCACTCCGATTATCGCGGGTGCTATTTTTCTCCCGGTAATAGCCAAAGGTGTTCAGTATGCCTTTCTTCCGGTCATTGTTTTATTTTTGACAGATCTGGTGCTGGGATTTCATTCGATGATGGTATATACCTACGGTTCATTATTATTGGTCGGTGCTTTGGCACACTTGCTTAGAATATCGCTAGGTTTGAAAGCGATTTTGGGTGTGTTGATTTGGCATTTAATTGTGAATTTTGGAGTTTATCTTAATTCGATTCCCGCGAGGCCCTTGCTTGAGGTCTATATTAGTGCCTGGCCTTTTGATTTCAGACTCCTTGTCAGTACCTTACTGTTTACCTGTTTGTTTTGGTTAACTGAACGATTGATTTCAAGGCGTTTTAGATCAGTCGATGTGAATGCGTCACTTTAGAAACTGTCGAAAGAGGTGTTGAAAAGCTCTAGGGTTGAATGAGTTGACGGTTCAGTCTGTGCGTAAGCTAGCGCTAACATCGCTTGCTGGAACGAGTGCGAACGGGTTCGACTTTTTTTATATGGAGTCGCTGTTAGGGCCGTCATTGCGATTATCGCCTCTACCGGATAAACGCAAAATGTGTCTGTATGCATTACATTAACCTCATTGGTTGCTTGGGTTTCCTCTTTCTCCTGAAAAAACCAAAACGCGTAGCGTGAGAGGGACACTCAGAGCGTTGTCTTGAAACTTGTATTTAAGTTAGCCTTCTAAGACTTGAAATATCAGGCGTTTGCTTTGCTGGAGATTTACAAATGACTCGACCAAAACCTCTCGATGGCATTAAGGTGATCGATCTTACGCAAGTATTGGCGGGTCCCTATTGTACATATCAGTTGGCTTTACTCGGCGCAAAGGTGATAAAAATCGAGCCCCCAGGTGGCGAGCTAACACGGTTTGGAGGTGGGTCTCAGGAATTGTCTAAAGAGAAACTTGGACTGGCCTTTTGTACCCAGAATTCAGATAAAGATTGTGTGGAAGTCGACCTTAAAAATCCGGAAAACATCAAAAAAGTATTAGATTTGATTGCCAACGCTGACGTATTTATTCAGAACTATCGTCCGGGAGTTGCCGGTCGACTGGGCCTATCTGAAGAGGCGGTGATCGCGGCTAATCCAAGAATAATTTACTGTTCGATATCAGCTTATGGAGGGGAGGGACCCATTGGGCATCGTCCAGCCTACGACCACGTCGTACAAGCAATGAGCGGTATTATGTCAACCACTGGTCCGGAAGAGTCGGGACCTATCAAAGTGGGCGCTCCTTATATCGATTACGCAACCGGCTTGAATGCCGCCTTTGCAGTGATGGCTGCACTGAGGGAGCGTGACCGCACTGATCAACATCAGATTGTTGATGTCGCTATGCTGGATACAGCGCTCAATCTAATGGCTAACAATGTCGTGACAATTGCTAACACTGGTGTTGATCTTCCCAAGCTGGGTAATGAGGCGGCTAGTCGGGCGCCTTCATCGGGGTGTTTCGAAACCCAAGACGGAGGACTAATTATGCTTGCTGCGAACAATGAGCGACAGTTCAAAGATCTTTGTATGTTGCTAGGGCATGAGGAATGGGTTACTGATCCTCGGTGGAATAGCCCGATGGTTCGAGCAGAAAATCAGGAAACGCTTCGACAGGAACTGATAGCCGTATTTTTGACTAAACCGGCGCAAGATTGGGAAGTTATGCTGGATCGAGCCGGAGTGCCATCGAGCAGGGTACGAACGCTTAAGGAAGTCATATCCGAAGGACAGCCTGAGGCCAGATCGTTACTGGGTGAGCTGAAAGTAGGTGATGCTGAGGTTCCTACGAGATTACCTGCTATTGGTTTTCGATTGAACGGTGATAGCTTGCGACCAGAAAGACCACCCCGAAAGGTGGGAGAAGATAATAAGCGTTATCTCTCCTGAGAAGTTGATTTTAAGATCCGTCAAAAAAGATAGGGTCTCATTTAGTTGGCTGCTATTTCGCTTAGTCTAAAGAGCGGGATTACTAATCCCTAAGAGGGAGGATTGGCTGAAAATAGCCAGCTTTTTCAACTTGGTTTGCGATTTGGAACAATAATTTTTCATTTCCAAAGCTGGCCACTAATTGTGACCCGATTGGTAGGCCTTCTGAATTTAATCCTAGAGGTAAACTACAAGCAGGGTGACCCGTGTCATTAAACAATGA
This sequence comes from uncultured Gammaproteobacteria bacterium, assembly GCA_913041025.1. The sequence goes on from CAJWGQ010000063.1 coordinate 7,087, forward strand.
GGTATACCCGATCATTTGATACAGCAAACTAAGGTATCTGTCCGTGTCTTCGCTCATGGTGTCAAGGGCACCGATTCTTGGTGGTGCGCATGCGAGACTAGGGGAAAGAATTAGATCAAAGTCTGTGAAAAATTCTGAAACGATTCTGCCCATTTGGTGAATATCTCCTATGGCACCCGCATAGTCTGCTCCCGATATCTCTTGAGCACTTAGATAATTGTTCCAGGTTACTTTCTCTAGGTGTTCCTCTGTGATTACTTGATTAAGTTTTTTCGCCATTTTTTTTACGGTAGAGCCGATATGGCTTACAGCGATAATGCCATGGGCGGAACGCACTAATTCTGGGTTTATCGATAATTTTGTTTCCTCGATTGTGTGGCCAAGGTTTTCGAGGTTTTTCGCGGCTTTTTTTGTTATTTCAACGATCTGAGGGTCGTAAGGGGCTCCGTTGAACGTCTCAAGACATAGAGCGATACGACATTTACCGGGTTCAATGGCGTGGGTTTCAAAAAAAGAGGAGTCAGTAGTTGGCGCGTGATAAGGACTGCCAAGTTCTGGACCTTGAGTACAGTCAAGAAGTAAGGCGGAGTCTCTAACGGATTTGGTTATCGCATGGGATGTAGAGAGTCCTCCCCATCCTTCCATTGCAAAAGGCCCAATCGGTACGCGCCCTCGGGTCGGTTTGAGTCCAAATAGTCCACAACAGCTAGCTGGGATTCGTATTGAGCCTCCTCCATCGGACGCATTAGCCATTGGGACGATGCCGCTCGCAACAGCCGCAGCAGCACCTCCGCTGGACCCCCCGGTTGAATGAAGAAGGTTCCAGGGGTTTTTTGTGGGGCCATGAAGTTGTGGTTCGGTTGTTGTCGCTAATCCGAATTCAGGAGTATTAGTTTTACCAAATATTGCCAAGCCTGCGGATTTATAACGGGAGACTAAGGTTGTGTCTTGATCAGAGAGCTCGTTTAAAAACAGTTTTGAACTATTGGTGGTTACAGTTCCAGATACCTGCTGATTAAGATTTTTGATCAAAAAAGGAATGCCTGCAAAGGGGCCATTGGTTAACTCGTTCAGTTGCTTATCAGCGAGTTCCCAGAAGGTTTGAACTATCGCATTCAAAGCCTCGTTTTTAAGTTCGGTCAATTCTTGGGCTAGGGCCAAGAGCTCAGCAGGGGTTACTTGTCGATCGTTGATGAGGTTAGCAAGATCAACGGCATCTAATTCTTTATACTCGTAGGCTTTCATGGTGTCGTAAGCGTCACTATAGAGTCGAGCTATACTACCAGCAAATAGAGAGCATGATTTTAAATCCATTTGCTGATTAGGATTCGGCTAGACTGCAAGAATTAGAGTTTTGGATGTATAGGGAAGTGTTATGGACGTGAAACGGTTAGCTGAACCACTCGGGGCTGTCGTGAGTGGAATCGATGTTCGGGATATCGACCGCTCGAGTTTTCAGCAGCTCAATGAATGGTTTTGCGAGCACCATGTGTTGGTTTTTCGCGATCAGATACTTACGCCTGACGAGCAGATTAAATTCGCAGAGTATTGGGGGGATCTCGTTGCCCATCCGTATGCGGCAATGAAAGATTATCCAACCTTGATTGAACTCAAAAACCACGGCAAACGGGTGGATGTAAATCAGCATTGGCATTCAGATATGACCTATAATGCAAAACCGCCCAAGCTGACTATGCTATATGCGATCGAAACGCCTGAGTTTGGAGGGGAGACTGCTTTTGCGAATCAGATTTTAGCTTATAAAGAGCTTTCCGAAGGATTTAAGGAAATCTTGGAAGGCTTGATGGCATTTCATACTGCCGGCAGTTTGGCTCAAATTTACGGAGAAAAATCTGAGAAGGCTCCCAGTGCAGAACACCCTTTGGTAAGAATCCATGATGAAAACAAGCAGAAAGGACTTTACGCATGTAGGGCATTTACCAAGAAGATAGTAGGTTGGTCTGGCCAGGAAAGCAGAGCGATGTTGGAGTTTTTGTTCCAGCACTCTGTCCGTCTTGAATATCAGGCCCGGCACCGATATAGACCCGGAGATTTAGTTATGTGGGATAATCGATGCTTACTCCATTATGCGGTGCACGATCACGGCGATGAGCCAAGGGTGTTAAGAAGATTGCAAGTGATTGGGAGTTGATGTTTATGTTTGATGATGTGCGAGCACGAGAACTAAAGGAAGAATATAAATCCAGAAATATCTTAGATGAAAAGGCGTTTTACGACATTTGGCGCGAAGACATTTCTAAGGATGAGAATCTCATGTCAAGAGCTCTCAATGGAGGCATCGTTTCGGACTGTTTTTCATGGGTCTTTTTGTCTGGATATCAGTCTGCAATAAGTCACACCTTCTCAGAAGTTAATAAAGACGATTGGGCAAGCTTCGCTGTTTCAGAGGACAAAAGAGGAGAAAAACCGGGATTAAGTTGGACCAATTCTGATGGTGTTTTTGTACTGGATGGCTATAAAACCTGGGTTGCAGGAGTAGGACAAACCCGACAATTGGTTGTTAAGGCTGGAAGAGGCGAGGGCGCTCTTTATTTCTGTGTAGATCGGGAAACGGAGGGATTGTCTTTTGAGCGGAAAGAAAAAGGTTTTCTTCCTGAAATGAGTGAAGGTATCGCCTGTTTTAATGATGTGAGGCTATCGCATGAGAAATTGGTCAGTCATGGGAGGGTTCATCTATTCGGTAAGTCTGAGATTTTATACATCTACCTGTCTTTCTGTGGTTTGGTCATTGGACATAGTGATGACGAAACTATGTCCGAAGCGTGTTGGAGGCTTGCGAAAACGATTGGAACTGCACTGCAAAACGATGACTACTCTGAAATCAAGAATATTGACCACCAGATTCAAGAAATCAGATCAAAAGGACAAGATAGTATAAACGGGGTTCCAGGCTGGGAGTCTGACCAGAAGCTGATTGCCATGTACTCTAAAGGCATTCAGCGAAATTAAGACTTCCGTTCATTCTCGTTTTTGCCGGCTATTGTGATTTCGAGCAGATTAGGCGATCCACTTTCGAAAGCTTTTTTCACGGCGGCCTGAATTTTTTCAGGATCGTCGATGCGTTCCGCATCTACACCGTGCCCCTTGGCGATCGCAACGAAATCGATTACAGGTTTTTCGAGATCCATATGCGGATAGGGATTATTGGACGCACTATCGTATCTCAGGCGATAGATATCCAGATTATGCTTGAGTACTCGGTATTCGCGATTAGCCCAGATAATGAACAGAATTGGGAGTCTATGGTGTGATGCTGACCACAAAGCTTGGATGGAGTACATTGCTGATCCATCTCCAGAAAAACATACAACTGGTTTATCGGGGTGTGCTATCTGTATTCCGATAGCGCCTGCGACACCTTGACCGATCCCGCCACCTCGTCCGGCGTAGAATTGATGCGGTCTTGATAGATTTAGAGCATTGGCTACCTCTCCTGAATTGGTAATGGATTCGTCTACCACTATGGCATTGGTGGGCAATGCTTTGATGACTTCGGACGCCGCAGTTGAAGGATGCATCGGAGAGGGTTCTGCTGGGATTGAATTCTGATTTTCTTTGCGTTCGCGCTCTTCTCTGATGCCTAAAAGCTTTTGATTTCTTGAGCTAGATGCTTCGCTTGAGGTCAACGATTCTGATAACAGTTTAAGTGTTTTCCCAATATGCCCCACGATTCCATAGGAGACGGAGAAATTTTGCTCTAACTGTTTAGCAGAAGATTCTATTTGCAGTACGTCTGCGCTTTTTGGAATCATATTTTCGGCGTCAAACCATACTTCCTCAAAAAATTGTCCTCCTACCAACAACACTAGATCAAACGGTGTTAACAAGTTTTGAATGGCAGAAGCATGAAAAGGCATGCGACCCTGGTAGTTTGGGTGATTATTAGGAAAGTTATTGTGAACTCGGATTCCCTCCTGAAAAACTGCTGCGCCGGTGATTTCTGCAATCTTGGTCAAAGAGTCAAACCCGTCGTAGACGGTGACATCGTCCCCGGCGATGATGGCTGGAGCACTAGCCCTTGATAATCTTTCGGCCAATTCCTGAATCTGATCGAGATCTGCTGAGGGAGGTACAAGTTGACCCCGGTTGGTCGAAACCAGCACCGCAGTTTCTGCCGACATCACGTCTACAGGGAGACTGATAAAGACGGGTCCGCGAGGTGGCGTCATGGCGATTTTAAATGCCTTGCTAAGAATTGGGCCCATTTCGTCGGCCGTTCTGGGTTCTGCAGACCATTTGACTACTGGCTTGGCCATCTCGACCAGATCGTAGGAAAGCAAGGGTTCACGCAAGCGCATTCTAGTGTCTTGTTGTCCCGCGGTGACTAAAACAGGCGAGTTTGCTTTCAAAGCACCGAACATCATCCCGATAGCATTTCCTAATCCCGGTGCGACATGCAGGTTTACGACGCTTGCACTTCCTTTTGCTTGAGCGTAAAAACTGGCTGCGCTCATCGCGATGCTCTCTTGTAGGGCGACGTAATACTTGATGCTTGGGTAATCTACAAGACTGTCTAGCAGTGGGTTTTCTGTGGTTCCAGGGTTACCAAAAATAGCATCTACTCCGTGAGCTATTAGACTCTCCATGAATACCTGTCTTCCACGCATCTCGAAGTCTCCCTTTAAGAACTATAGACTCTAACGTAATCAATAAAAAAGTGTTGGGACTTTCCACCGAATCAATGGGGTAGGTCTTGATTTTATAATGAGAGGTCACTGTGAGTTGGCAAGATGAAGTTGACGAGTTACGTCGCCAGGAGCGACTGGCAAAAGAGATGGGTGGAAAGGAAGGAATCGATTTCCAGCACGGAAGAGGAAAACTTACGGTTAGAGAGCGGGTGGATTTGTTGGCTGACGAAGGTTCTTTTCAGGAAGTTGGGACACTAACCGGAACCGCCGAGTGGGATGGTGATGAGCTCAAAGAACTCAAACCTTCAAATACCGTAATTGGTATATGTAAAGTCAATGATCGGAAGGTTTCTTTTTCTGGGGGAGATTTCACAATCAGGGGCGGCGCAGCCGATGCCAATGTTGGAGATAAACGAGGCTACATAGAGGATTTGGCTCTTAAGTCAAGAATACCCTTTGTTAGGCTGCTAGACGCCACTGGAGGAAGTGTAAAGACCTTCGAACAAATGGGTCGGACCTATCTGCCCGGTAACAGCACAGGTGGAGGGCGCGTTGATGAAATGCTCAATACGGTACCTGTTGTTTCTGCAGTGTTGGGTTCCGTGGCTGGACTGCCGGCTGTTCAGGCCTGTCTTTGTCACTTCAATGTCATGGTGAAAAATACTTCTCAGGTCTTTGTGGCGGGCCCGAAGGTCGTCGAGCAGGCAACCGGTAGGTTGATTTCCAAGGAGGATCTTGGTGATGAACGAATTCAGGTTAAAAATGGCGTGATAATGAATTTGGCAGACGACGAAGAAGATGCGATTGATCAAGTAAAACAGTTTTTGTCCTATATGCCTCCGAGCATTTATCAGGTGCCGCCGAAAATCGAATGTAAAGATGATCCAGATAGAAGAGAGGAAGAGCTTTTATCGATTGTGCCAAAGAATCGTCGCCAAATTTACGATCCGTTGAAAATTGTTTCAGGGGTTTTGGACCAAGAATCCTTTTTTGAAATGGCTCCATATTACGGGAAGGCACGTATTACCGGATTAGCCCGAGTGGATGGATTTCCTGTTGGAGTGATGGCAAACAATCCCAAATATAACGGCGGTTCCATGGATATAGCTGCCGGAGAAAAAACGCTTCGTTTGTTGGATCTTTGTGAAACTTTCCACCTACCTCTAGTGTACTTTGCTGATGAGCCCGGTTTCTCTGTAGGTCCTCAACAGGAGGAGCAAGGTATTGTCCGTGCTGGTGCTAGGGTGGTGAGCGCTTTTTCGGCGAGCCGCACGCCATATGTCTGCTTTGTGGTTCGACAATTATATGGAGTTGCCGGTGGTTTGCATTCCCGTAGCGAAGGTCTGTATAGGCGTTTTGCCTGGCCTTCCACGCATGGTGGGTCGATGCACATAGAAGGTGGAACAGCGATAGCTTATAAGAGAGAGATTGAAAGCGCCGATGACCCGATTTCAAAAAAAGAAGAAATCGAAGCAAGATTACAGGCAATTTCTTCTCCTTTTAGAAACGCCCACGCTTTTGGGATAGAAAATATCATTGATCCAAGAGAGAGCCGTCCGTTGCTTGTTGATTTCATAAGGGATGCATACGAGGTGATAGCCGGAGAGATAGGCAAGCCGACGTTAACCCGTTACCGGCCCTAGTTCTGGTTTGAATCGCTTATCCTGTTCTGTCACGCTCAGGGACGAGGTAAGGGGTTAGTTATGGAGAGGAGAAATGGTGAAAAGAAGGTTTTGCTTGGTTTTTCTAGTTGCTTTGGTCATTACTCGATTTGCTTGGGCAGATAGCGTTCAGGAAACTGAAACTCATAAGCTGACAGAAGTAGGTAAGGGAATTTATTTAGCACAGACCAAAGCCCGGCTATTCAATAGTAATGCGCTGGTGGTAATAAATGATGAGGATGTGCTAGTAGTCGACTCTCATATAACGCCGACGAAGGGTAGAGACTTGATATCAACAATTACGTCTCTTACAGACAAGCCGGTCACGACGCTCATTAATTCTCATTACCACTATGATCATTCTCATGGTAATCAAGCTTTCACGGAAGAGAACTCACCTTACTTGCCGTATCTCGAAATTATTGGACATGAGTTTACTCGAATGAAGTTGTCAAGGCAGCCTTTGCAAAGAGTAAACTTTAGAAGAGGATTGGCTGGCACGCAAAGTGTTGTTGATAGGTTACAAAGGAAATTAGCGGAACCACTGGACAGTGAGCAAAAAGAGAAGTTACAGGAGCAACATGACTTGATGGCTTC
>CAJWGQ010000064.1 GCA_913041025.1 uncultured Gammaproteobacteria bacterium
TAGTCCCACGTTTCCCCGGGCGTGGTCTGGTAGTGCCAAACGTATTCCCCTGTATCGGGTCGTAATGCAATTATTGATGCCAGAAATAAATTGTCCCCTCCGCCCGGACTTCGGATTTCCCGGTTCCATGGCGAACCATTACCGGTTCCTATGTAAAGCAGGTCTAATTCTGGATCGTAAGCAAACGAGTCCCAGGCGGTGCCACCACCTCCGTATTTCCACCATTGGCCCTTCCAGGTTTTCGCGGCCATCTTCATAACTTCCGACTCAAAGCCATTTGCCGGGTTGCCTGGAACCGTGTAGAAACGCCAGACCTGCTCGCCTGTTTCGGCATCGTAAGCTGTTACGTAGCCTCGAACACCGTAGTCGGCGCCACCGTTGCCAATGATGACCTTGCCTTTGACTACCCTGGGTGCGCCGGTGATCGTATAGGGCGGCTGTCGGTTTATTGTGTCACGCTTCCATATCACCTTTCCGGTTTGAGCGTTCAGCGCCACCAAGTAACCATCAATGGTGGCTACATATACTTTGTCTCCCCAAAGAGCGGCGCCCCTGTTGACGACATCACAACAAGCATAAGCTCCCCAACTCTTTGGTACCTGAGGATCGTGCTTCCATAACAGTTTGCCAGACACGGCATCCAGCGCGTAGACGACACTCCATGCTGCAGTGAGATACATGACACCATCAGCGACAAGCGGTGTCGTCTGCATGCCACGATTGGTGTCGATATCGTAGTGCCAGGCTAGACCTAGGTCTGCAACAGTGTCAGCATTGATGGAGTTCAGTGGACTAAATCGCTGTTCGTTGTAAGTTCGACCGTGCGACAACCAGTTACCTGGCTCCTCGTTGGCATTTATAATTCGTTGCCCAGTAACAGGCGGCCTTGTTTGGCTTTCGTCATTGTTCGCAGAGTCCTGAGCGCAGGCTATGGTAATAAGAAGTACAAATAAAACCAGCAGCGCTTGTCGCATGAAGACCCCCCTCCCCAGAAGGTCTAACAAGCCTACTTCAGCATTCTGTCACTTACCAGTGGAAATGAGTTCAACGAAACCGGTTAACGACTTGGCTGCAAAAGTCTTCTCTATCTAGTCCGGAGCACGGTGCGAGAATCTTGATTGGGGACAAAGATGTTAGTATTTGCGCCTTAATTTGTGCTTGGCATCAGCAATTTAAAATAACCTCCAAATGTTTAGAAATTGAATCTCTATGGTGTTGTGCTTTGACATGCTCCGCCGAAAGCGCTTCTGGCACTGGAATCTTCGAGTTGACAGTTTGGTGTTTTTGTTAGATTGTTTAGTTAATACGTTATTCTATTTGTTAAATATATTTGCAAGAAAAAAATATGTAGAGTTTCGTTTTAATTCTGTTTTTGTGGTTTTGGTAAATTGGGAGGGGGCATGAATAAGAATTTTTTCCAACGGTCTTTGTTGGCTCGATTTGGAGCAGTTCTGGCTGGAGTTATTATGACGAATGCGGTGGGAGCAGCTGATGGTGGCAGTTCCGATGCGGCAGTTAACGAAGAAGGCCAGATCGAAGAGATTGTTGTTACCGCGACGAGACGAGACCAGGATTTACAAGAGGTGCCGCTTTCGATAACCGCACTAAGTGGCGAAGCACTAGATGATTACCGACTTGAGCAGGCAAGGCAACTCGCGAGCGTGGTACCAAATCTCAATGTTCTTCGGACTTATGGGGAAAATGTCGCGCCAATAATCACCATTCGCGGCGTCAACAGCCAAGGTTGGTCATTTGGTGATCCGGCTGCCACCACAGTCTATTCGGACGACATAGCGTTAATCAACGCATGGGCACATGGATTCGCTATGTATGATCTAGAGCGAGTCGAGGTGCTTCGTGGACCACAAGGGACATTATTCGGTCGTAATAGCACTGCAGGAGCTATGCAATTTATTAGTGCCGGACCAGGTCAGGAGTTGGAGGGCTATGCGAGGCTCACCCAGGGAAATTTTGGTAAAAGTAGAATAGCGGCTGCAGTTGGCGGCCCTGTTACGGACAGACTTGGCGTGCGAGTCTCCGGCGTCTGGGAGCAGGAAGATGGCATGGTGAAAAATGTGCCGGACAAAGGAAACGCTGGCTGGACGGATTACTCCGCTATGCGTCTTGTCGCAGATTTTCAGGCGACAGATGACTTTGACATACGTTTTAAAGCACAATTTGGCAAATCGGATGGCTCTCCTTTGAATTTTCACAACACACTAACCCCGCATCCTTGGCTCGACCTAAATACTGAGGAATATGATCTTACGAGGTTTGAAAATCCCGGGCCTGCAAGTGGTTACAGAGAAGCAAACTTAGGCCTGACTGAAGATCAGCTGTTTGAGGAGCTGGATGTTAACCTGTTCAGCCTGCATATGAACTGGCAACTGGGAAATGACCTCTTGCTTACTTCGGTAACAGGTACCGTGGAGATTGATACAGACTCCCTCTACGATGAGGACGGCACAGAACTTGACATTCTCACCGTACGAGGCACACATGATATGAGGGGGTTCAGTCAGGAATTACGTTTGGCTTCAAACGATGAATCACCCTTCCAGTGGATTGTTGGGGGGTATTATTCTGATGATTCATCAGGGAGTACTTTTCTATTTGATTTGACTGATCTTTATCGTATTGCCTATTACTTTCCGGCAGCTGGCTCATTTGAGGGGGCGGATACTGGATATGGGCTTAGAAACTTTTTTAATCTGGATACTTCAAGCTGGGCCGTGTTTGCGCATACAACTTATGCATGGACCGATAAATTCAGCACGACGGTTGCTGTCCGAAATACCGAGGATGACCTGGGTCTAGAGCTCAGTATCAATAGTTATGCGGAGTTTCCGAAGACCTCCATATTATCCTTTTTAGATACATCAAAGTACGAATACTATGGCGGAGGAGTCACGAGAGGTGCCAGTGAAGGCTGGGACGGACTGACCTGGCGCTTTGGGGCTGAGTATGAGGCTAAGGAAGATGTGCTTTATTATGCCAGCATCGCCAAAGGGTATAAAAGTGGAAAGGAAAACCTCTACGGGACAAATGGTTACCCCGTTGCACCGGAAACGGTCGTCTCCTATGAGGTGGGGGTCAAGAGCCGCTTGGCCGATAATCGTGTTACGTTAAATGCGTCAGCTTTTTACTACGATTACGCGGATTATCAGACTTATGAATATCTCCCCAATCCACCAGGAGTAGAAACCATGTCTGGCTACAGCTTTATTTGGGGGAACATACCTGAAGTGAGCTACTGGGGCGCCGAGGTTGAATTGATGGCTCGTCCGGTCGACAATCTGCTCATTCGTATGGCTTATGGTTTTGTCAATAGTGAGATCGAAGAATATTTCGACGACGCACCTATCGACTTTACCGGGAATACGATACTCAATATCAACGACAAAGATTTTAGCGCGATCATAGTTTATGACTTTTTGCTCGGCAATGGGGGTAGCCTCTCGCCTCAATTTGAAGCTGGTTACATGGGTGATCTTTATCCGACCACTGCCAATGATATTCCTGTGATTGAAGGCTACTGGACGACAAACTTAAGTTTGAATTATCTGAATAGCAGTGGTCGACTGGGTGTCAGTGCATTTGTTAATAATATTTCCGATGATGTTCAGTTTACTAGGATGCTGTATCCGGACAACGGTGCCTCTCTTGGGACAAGCGGTCACACTATAACAAGGCCTCGAACCTATGGTGTTACGTTGAGTTTTGAGCTTTGAGTTAAACGCGATGACAACGGTCGGCGCTACGCTGGCCGTTATCATGGTTGTCCTGATTTTCGTTGAGCTTCTCTTGTAGTAGAGAAATCCTTGGTCCAGATTTGGTCACGATACTAATACAGCCATTGACTTACCGACTGGTTTTAAGGATCTTTTGGTCGAGTGTGACCAGAAACGTTTTGGTGCGGGTGTTTTGCTGGGGAGTCTGTCACCAGTTGAGAGCATGCGCCAAGGGCCGCTAGGTAAAAAGTCGCGTACTCTAAGGAATGCAATGAACGAGATATCAAAACCTGATTCCGGGGTAAGTGAATTCCCAGATTCGTCTCAGTCGCGACACATCACAAGAATTTTCTATGGGATGGGCGGCGTAACTGCTGGGATGGTCTCGGTAGGCCTGGGTATGTTTGTTCTGGTTTACTATAGTCGCGTTCTTGGTTTGTCCGCGGGTCTTGTAGGAACAGCGCTCGCCATAGCGCTTATCTTCGATGCGATTTCAGACCCTCTCGTTGGTTATGCTTCGGACAAGTTTCGCTCGCGCTGGGGTAGGCGGCATCCTTTTATGTACTTTGCGTGCTTGCCTATATCGGTCCTTGTGTATTTTCTGTGGAATCCCCCTCTGGAATCTCTAAACGATCAGAGTCTTTTTATCTATTTAATTTGCGTCACCATAACTTTAAGGCTCCTTCTTACGTGTTTTGAAGTACCGAGTATTGCGTTAAATCCGGAACTAACCGACGACTATGATGAGCGTACTCATTTGGCGAACTATCGGGTTTGCGCGTCTTGGATTGCGATGACGATTCTTAGTTTTTTGCTTTACGGTTACTGGCTTAGTGATACACCGGAGTATCCAGACGGTCTTTTAAATATCGCAGGCTATCAACAGATGGGCCTGGTGAGTGCTATCGCTGTGCTGGCGGCGATGCTTGTATGCGCTATTGGGCTGCACTCTAAGATTCCTGATTTCAAACGGCCCGTTCAAAAGCACACGTGGACCGTTGGCGGAACGCTGCGTGGATTGAAGAGTGCTTACTCAGAACCTGCGCTCACCCCATTACTTCTGGCCGGGATTTTAATAGCCGTAGGGTTTGCTATCCAAGGGTCGCTGCAAGCCTATTTTTATTCCTACTTTTGGGAATTGAGCACTGCTTCGATTTCTGGGTTGATGGTGGCTTGGGGTTTAGGTGTTCTATTTGGATTCTTTACGACCTCTTTTCTAAGCCGAGGGCGTGACAAACGAAGTGTCGCGTTGTGGATGCTTGGGGCTTTGGCGTTCGAAGAGATCTGTTTTCCAGGGCTTCGCGTGATAGGGCTTTTCCCGTCGTCGGAGAGTGCGCTTTACTATCCTCTTATCTTTGTCATTTCGATCTTTCAGATGACTGTCTATCTTGTGCTGATGGCGATGCTTGCGTCTATGATGGCCGATGTCGCCGAGAAAAGAGAACTTGCTAGCGGAGATCGTGAAGAGGGAACGCTTTATTCTGCTCAGATGCTCATCAGCAAGATCAGCGGCTCTCTTGGAATTTGGATTTCAGGTTTGATTTTAGAGTTTGTCGATTTCCCGACTGCGGTGGATGCGATCGAAGTGACTCCGGAGACCGCTCGCAGTCTCGTAATAGTGGCGATCTGTGTGTTTTTGATCTTTTACCCGTTGGCGCTGTTTTGTTTATCGCGCTTTAGGATTGATCGAGCAGAGCATGAATCGGATCTGGATCAACTTCGCAATCGTTGAAGAGGAAGAGATTTAGAGCCGCGCTTTCCTGGGCTGTGGTATTTTACAGTTAGTAGATTGGAAGATGGTTTATAGCTCAGTGACTTTTTTGATAAGCGCTTGAAATACAAATTCTAAGGAGGATTGATGCAAATTGATTTCACTAACAAACGCATACTTGTGACCGGTGGTACCCGAGGAATCGGTCGTGCAATCGTAGAAGCCTTTCTTGAAGCTGGCGCGCGCGTCGCCGTTAATGGTAGTACGGATGAAACAACCGATAGGGCGTTATCTGAGCTTAATGCAGGACATATGGCTGTGGCTGCGCCCGGGTCAGTAGGGTCCGTTGCTGCTTGCGAATCGATAGTTACCGCTGCTGTTGAAGGCCTTGGGGGTCTTGATGTTCTTGTTAACAACGCAGGTGTAGGGGGAGGAGGCCCGGTAGAGGAGACCAAAGAGGAGGTTTTTGACCAAGTCATGGATATCAATTTGAAAGGTGTCTATTTTATGACCAAATATGCTGCCCCGCATCTAAGAGAGTCGGGGGGCAACATTATCAATGTCGCTTCTGTTATGGGGATTGTTGGAGCACCATATGGGTCGATCTATGGCGCTTCTAAAGCCGCGGTCATGAGTCTGACTCGTTCGCATGCCTTGGAATTTGGTTCTGCTATTCGGGTTAACTCGGTTGTGCCCGGAGGCGTGGATACCGATATGCTTCGAGGCCTTGCGAAGAAAATCGCGAAAGATGTCGAGTCGGGCTACGAGATCCTATCAAAGGATACTGCAGCCCAGCACAGGATCGCCGATGCCAGTGAAATTGCTGGACCCGTGCTTTATCTTGCGTCGGATTTAGCTAGCTTTGTTACGGGCTCAACGCATGTTGTTGATGGAGGGGAGGTTGTCGACTAAGAAGAACCTAAGACAAGGTCTTTAGTTCTTGTTTAATGTGCTTTACCTCCTTCTTCCTAAAAGAGGAAATATTGGAGTACTTGTTCTGACGCAATCCAAGCGGTCGTAGTAAAAAGCCACCAAAAAAAGAAGCTTCATTGGTGGCCTTCTCTCAGCGATTAAGAGCTCTGCTTATTCAGGTATAGAGTTGTGCAGCTCTTCGACAGTGTAAAGATTTCGAGTATCACAAGTTGCAGTGGCAGCCCACTCGACCATGACTTTGTCACCAGCACCATCTGTAAAAAAGTTGCCAAATGAGGTGCCCATTGATGGGAAACTTGCCCAGCCGGTCATCAAAACAAAACGTCCAGCTTCCATATCGCCTGTGAAGGGTGTGAAAATCCATTGGGCAACAGGGTCGTTTACGGCCTTTGCCACTTCGGCAACCATTGCGCCGACCTTACGGACATCATCGATGGTCTTGCCTTCATTCAAGACACAATTCCATGTCTCGACAGGACCTGGGGTGGCGTTTGAGTGATCGTCCGCCATGACTGCGATCGATGTGGAAAATAGAAGAGCTAATGAAATCTGTTTAATCATATTTATTCCTTATTATTTTGGTGTATCGCTCAGCACCAAGATAATCACCAGCGCGATAGAAGGCAACATACTTACGTGTACTCAGGTAGTGTTTAACAAATCTAAAAAACTACTTCTCAGTTTCTTTTCCAGATTATTAATTAAGTAGTTTCGTCTTCGAGTGAAGTTTCTTCCGACAAAAAAGCCAGTGGTATTATCCTGTTGTCAAGGTCCAGCGTGTCAGCGATCTTGTCCGCAATAGACTCCGCCACCTCGATAGCCTGATCTTTTGAGACAATACCGGATTGATATTTGCATCCTAACTCAAAGATCTCAATCGTAATTTTTTCGGGAAGATAAACCCAGACAGTTCCGCTGACTGTTTTTACTTGCTTGTAAGGGGACGAGTGTTTTAGTGAAGCAGGTAACACAGCGGCTTTATTTCCGGCTTCTTCTGCTTTTTGGTGTGTCTCGGTTTTCTTGGCGCCTTCTACAAAAGTTTGGTCAAAAAACGCTTTAGTACGGTTTCCTATCAGAGCACGGAGTTTTCGCGAATCTGTAGAGGTTTTACTTAATGTGACGACTTGGTCGTAAAAAGCTTTAGCTTTTCTTTTCTCTTTTGAATCGGCTAGATCTTTGAATATACTCATCGATGCCCCCTTTTCTGGTCTCTTAGTTTTGTCTAAGGCCTAATCAACTCTCGAGAATAGTGTCTTCATATTCTTCCCAATTATCAACGATCTCTTGGCTAACATTTTAGCCCACTAGATAAAAGAATTACAACGAAGCATCCAAGCCTGAGAAGTCCCTATTTTCTTTTAACAAGTTTTCAGCAGTCCTCATGCCTAAGGGCTGGAGGGTCTTAACGTCAACACTCTTATTGTCTGGACTATTTTATGTGCTTACTGAAGTCGGTCTCCGTAAGAGATGCCTTTATTTCTTTGGGGCCCACCAGCTTCTCCGCCAAAGTAGGGTATTAATTGAAATGCTGGATCTGGCCCTTCAAAGGGATGGATTTTGGATTTCAACCACCTCTCTCGCTTTTCTGGAGACTCTGTGCTCCTGGGGGACATAAAACAACGGGAGCCTACATACCGAAGAGCTACGGTTCGACGTTTCACATCAGGTGGCGTAGCGCCGCCTCCGTGGAAAGTTGCCCAGTGGAAGGCCACGATATCTCCAGGTTGTGTGTCGAATGATAAGATGTTCGCGCCCGTCCCCTGGGTGCCTTGCATTCTTTCAGCGTCGGTGCGTCTTTCTTCGACTTCTAGCGGAGGAAGACCCTTATTTGGTCCATAGGCTGAATCATAGACCAACTGGCTGATCTTGGTCCGCCCTTCGACTGTTTGGTCGTCTGGTTGGATGAATTTCCGATGGCTCCCTTTGACAAATTCTAGTGTCTGAGGAAAAGGTCCCTTCTTTCCGAGTCCGCGTGTTGTAGGCTCCAAGGGAATCCAGAGTGTGACCAAATCCAAGCCGGCCATCGGCAAGTCTGCGGTGTCTGTATGCCAAGCGACGGGTGCCGCGCTTCCCTCTTTTATGAAGAGTTGCTCGCCGACATAGTAGATTTTCGGTTTTTGTGAAGGCGGTTCAGCTTCGTTCTTTTCATTCGTGCGGTAACCCCAAACCGATTCCAAAGCTTGCAGGATCGCCGGATGCGTGACTAAGGCATTGTAGTCTTTGTTCGATTGTAGGTTAAGGTTGATGTTCATTGAGAAATTTCGGCCGGTCCCGCTGTCAGTACCGTTTTTGTTAGCATCAGAGAGTTCCAGTCCCTCAGCGAGGGTCACCGAGCCTCCTTGGCGGTTTTTGGCCTTGATCATGTTTATATCGGGTAAGATCTCTGGACACGGGTGTGATGGATTGTCCAACGCGAAGTCGTATACATTACGAAGCAGAGTTAAGGTGTCTGAGTCCAACGCATTTCGTATGACGACGGCGCCATCCCGAAAAAAATCCTCGGCAAGATTCTGACTCACCATGATGATGCTGAGAAATAATTATGGAAAACGCATTGCCTATTAGTCATAGAATAATAGTGCCAGAATCAAGAAGATCGTAAAGACGAAAATTACTAGTTAGGGTGTTGGGTTCTATTAATAAAACATTTCGGTACCAGTCGATAAACTTGTGAATTATCGCTTTACTGCTTGATTATCATAAGAGCGAGTATAGAGCTAAGGGAATGAAGGGTTTAACAATTTTTTAGGAGTGTAGTTATGTTAATTGCAGTAAGAGCTGAAGTAGAGGATGTGGAGACTTGGCGGCAGGGCTTTAAGACTCACGGTGATCTCTTTAAAAGTCAGGGAGTGTCGGTTGTGTATATGGGAGCGACGGATGAAAAATCCGTCATCGGCGTTTTTGATACGAACGACGTCGATGCCTTCATGAGAATATTTAATGATCCCGCGACAGCTGAAGCTATGGCAAACGATAAGATAACCGGAGGAGTTGAATTATTCGTTTTAGATGAAACCTTCAGCCCTTGATAGAACAAGTTAAATATACCGTAGCTTAAGAGCCCCTGAGCTTATAGATAGCCGTTAAATTAATCGTCATGACGCACATCTCATCTTCTTGATCAAATAAGTTAACAAATACGTCAATGAATTCGTGTCCTTTCTTTTCGTAAATTTTGTTAATTTCCATCTGAGCGATAAGAGAGCTATTTAAACCGACTGCTCTATAGTTTTGAGAAACAGTTTGCAGATGGACCCAAGGATTCATAAAAGCGTTTCCAGCTAAAATCCAGTTAGAACAGCCCAGTAGAAAGGATAAATTTGCATACCCACCGTTTTTGGGCTGAAGTAATTCGGGTAGATGGTCCTCGTTAGCTAAATAAATGAGTGGGTTATCATCAGACCAAGAGTATTTAAACGACCGGCATCCGTGGGATTGGAGTTTCTCCCAGACCAATTTGGTAGCAGGGGGCGCTTTGTAGTCAAGATCGTATATTTGGTCTTTTTTTAATTGTGGTGGTGGTGGTAAATCCTCTGTTAATGCCATTTCTGCATGTGCGCTGACCGTGCCATTTCCTCTTACCAAAGTTGTATTGGCTCTCGTAGTATTAATTTGGTCAGTTTGAACTTCGAACAATTCTTCGTCATATAACGGAGAAACAATCCGACAGTTGGCGTACCCATTATCGAGCCAATCCTTTCCCCAGCGCTCCACCAAAGGATGGACAAGGTAGGCAGATATAGTAACTCCCGGTACTAGGCCTCCTTCAAAGCCATATTCCTTTGCAAGCTCGTCACTATGGATTCTGTTTTCCGAGTCCGGAGCGGTATTCAGTGCAGTTGCAGACCATGTGTTCATATGAGTCTTAACGGTTAATTAGCTTAACTATAGGTATTTTCAATGTATCAATACAGCGGGAAATGATTGGTTGAACAAAAAACAGCTAAAACAGTTTGGCCACCATTATCTTAAGACCTTTTCTGGCTCTAGAATCACAGCATCATCTTCTGAATACGGGTTGCTGTAGTAACCCAGGGCATACTCTCCTTGGGTATAACCCAGTAGGTTCTGCAGTTCGCCATCAAAATCCTTAGCAATGTCCGGCGGACAACTCAAATACTGATTTTCCTCTTGGCGAAGCCAACCTAAACAATAGGTCAAGTTCAGTCCGACCCGAGAACTGTTGGACTTATTTGCGCCGCCACCATGAAGAACAGACCCGCTGTATATAAACACCGAGCCTGCGCTCATTTCGGAATATGCTATTTGGTTAGCCTGGGGTTCTTGATTCCAATCCCATTTGTGGCTTCCCGGCGCACAGCGGGTTGCCCCGTTCTCCTTAGTGAATTCGGTCAGAGCCCATATCGTATTAAACTGAGGTTCGATAGACGGGGGTAAGTAGTTGCCCCAAGACAGTCTATCTCGATGTAAGACCTGAGCGTCGCTGTCAGGATCAATCTTAATTACCGCCGCTAGATTAAGGAGTATTTTTCTTGTGAACGGAGCCAGATACTTATTCGCTATTCCCAGAATTAAATCGTTTGTGATTAGAGATCTGCAGGTTGGGGATCGACTTACCATAGCCCCCATTCTTTGAGTCTTGAACCCTGTAAAGTCATCTTGCCCTGTTGGGGTTTTTAGTATGAAAGGTTTTAATTCGATATTAAGCTGCTCAATCGTTGTCTGATCGATGACATCCTCTATAACAAGCGCTCCGTGTTTCTCGAGTTGATATTGAATTTCTTGAGAGCCTGCGGTAGCGCTTAAGTATTGGAGTTGCATATTTACGACCCATTCAAAAAGACTATTCTCATCATTGAGGTAAGATTACAGTGGTGAGCTAGACGATCAATTGTTTCTTGTTTGGTATTTTTGATGTGGCTCCTCGGTTTTATAACGCAAGGTATTACCGTTTTCTTGTTTGAATAAAGCCATTTGTCAGCTCGCTCTCTTCACCACTCCGGATTCTCGGTGCTTATTTTGATTAGTTAGTAAACAAAGTCTTGAACGACTGTTGCGATGAGGTAATTTTAATTCCAGATTCCAGTCTTATTAAAGGCGTAATATGGGTCAATAATTTATAAGACGTCACTCAATTCGATATTGATTATTGTCAAAACCAGTACATAACTAAATCTGCTAGTTCTTACACCACGTCTCTCTCTACCGCCAATATTTTGACTTAGTCCTTTACTAAGATCGGATTAGTCTCGTGTATGGCCAAAAACGCGCTCCAGGGCGCTTGGAGCGCCCATCTTGCCGTCTCCGGAGTTGGGCATGTCTCCGGACATGAAGTTATCCAGCACCTTTTGTCCATCCCTGATGTTCTCGGGTTTAGGGGCATCGACAACCCCCTCCTTTTCAGTTGCAAATAGTGGTGTTGACCTTGCCCAGTTCAGTTGCGCAAAATATCCGGCCCCAGCCTCAAAGACTTTTGCTTGATACTCGCAGTCCTTGTGAGATAACCAGGCTGCCATCGCCGAAACTTTTTCTGGTCCAAGCTGATCCAGAATCTCTTGTGGTGCGCTCTTCAATTCAGATTTTCCTTTGGCTAGTCTGCTCGCGTTTATGTCTGAATTTAGGTCTTTGACCATTCGAGTGTTAGCTTGAGGGATGATGGTATTGCAGTTGATATCTAGCTTCAGTTTTTTAGCTTCAAACTGGAGAGAATTCGCAATACCAATAACGCCTGCCTTACTGGCAGCGTAGGCAGCCACCCCTGCACCATAGATTGCGGGCGAAGCGGTGAAAACAGCTCTACCGTACTTTTGTTGTATAAAGGTTGGCCAAACCGCTTTCATAACTGAGAAGACGCCGGTCAAGTTCACGTTAATCGTTTTCTGCCAGGATTCGAGCGTGAGTTCTGTCCAAGTCTCAGGCGTAACAATACCTGCGTTGTTAATGACGATGTCGACCCTTCCGTAGGTCGACATACTAGCGTCAATTATGGCTTCACCGTTTTCTACTGAATCGTAGTTGGCCAGCGCGTCGCCTCCCTTCGATCTTATTTCCTCGACTAGTTGATCGGCAATTTTAGTTTGAGTGCTGCCCCCGCCATCATAGGCTATACCAGGATCGTTGATTATTACCTTGCAACCTCTTGAAGCGAGAAGTAGAGAGTGCTCTCGGCCTATTCCTCGGCCAGCACCTGTGATCAGAGCAACCTGGCCATCGTATCTTAGATCCTCTGTTGCCATTCAATTCTCCTGGTTTCTTATTCAGTGTGAAGCATTCTATGTTCGCGGCTGATGGAAAGTCTCGTTAATTTGTTTCCAGATTTATCCTTAGGAGTTTCGGACGGCTTTTGATTACAGTCACCAAATAGCGTGCTAGCCTTGTGTCGTGCACAAGGAAACTCAAAGTCTTAGGTCATGACTGCCGAAAAAATTGGTGTCTTCGTTGATGTGCAAAACATTTACTATACGACCCGAGAACAATTCGGCAGATCCTTTGACTATCGTAGGTTTTGGGATGAGATCTCATCGAGAGGAGAGATCGTTTTGGCGAACGCGTACGCGACCGAGCGTCAGGATGAAAGGCAAAAAAAATTTCAGCGAGCACTTCAATACATCGGATTTGAGGTGAAGCTAAAGCCTTACATTCAGAGATCTGACGGTTCAGCTAAAGGTGACTGGGATGTGGGTATTACCGTCGACGTTCTTCAGATTGCGCCCTCCTTGGATAGAGTTATTTTATTGTCAGGTGATGGAGACTTTGATCTTTTGGTTGATTCCGTCCAGACGAACTGCAAAGTCCCTGTTGAGGTTTACGGTGTCGAGGCGCTGAGCGCAAATTCCTTGATTAGTGTGGCTTCTGCGTTTCATCCGATTATCGAAAGCAGCCTGATTTGAAGAAAAGTATGTTGTTTGACCGGCTCCTATTAATAATGGATACAAAGCGAAATGAGCATTTTGATAAGGCAAGCTATTCGAGAGAAAAAAAAGACTTACTCGGATAATCTTATGCGTGGCGAAGTTCGTTTCTAGCGAATAATCTAAGAAATATTCTCTCGCAGTTAGCTAACTTTTTGTCAGTGACACTAGTAAGCTAGTGCCTTCATAGAATCCGGTCAGTAAAAAAATAACAAGCACGTATGAATGTCATCCGTCTTTCCGATGTAGAGGTCGCCTTTGGCGATCGTAAAATTTTAGATACTCAATCTCTGGCCATAAACAGCGGGGAGCGTGTTGTTCTGATTGGAAGAAACGGAGCTGGCAAGTCCACCTTGCTTAAAGTGATATCGGGTGAGGTCGCGCTGGACGATGGAATTCGATGGGTTAAGGACGAGGCGAGGGTCGCCTATCTGGACCAAACTGTCCCTCCCGCGTTGGACCAGTCAATTTACGAGGTGGTCTTGTCTGGGTTGGGAGATATTGGAGATTGTTTATCTCGTTACGAATTGCTGGCAAACGACTCTGATCTGACAAGCAAAAAAAATCTCGATGAATTTTCTAGGTTGACTCAACAACTCGATCTACTTGAGGGCTGGGACCTGAAGCATCGGGTGGACAAGATGCTGACCGACCTCAATCTGGATGGTCGTCAAGACATGAACAGCAGCTCTGGCGGGATGCGGCGCCGAGCGATGCTGGCAAAG
>CAJWGQ010000065.1 GCA_913041025.1 uncultured Gammaproteobacteria bacterium
ACATTGATACGACGGCGGTTGGCGGTTGTTCATTTGAAATGCACGTTCACCATGCCATGGCGGCGATATATGCAGGCATAATTGATATTGCCCTGGTGAGTCATGGAGAAAACGGCTTCTCGGCTCGCTCTATCGGAGGTAGAGGGTCAGGAAATTATGGTGTTGGCGGGGGAGTAACGTCTCCAGCTATGGAAATGACCATGGCCTATGGTCTGGGTGGAGCACCGTCTAATTATGCACATGCAATGGTTCGGCACATGCATCGATTTGGAACCACGACTGAAGATTTCGCACATATAGCTAAGGTCAGCCGCGATTGGGCGACTTTGAATCCAAGGGCAGCTATGTACTCCAAAGATAAACATCCTTTTGGTGGCCCGATCACGGTTGAGCAGGTGGAAGAGTCCAGACTGATCGCCTGGCCAATGACCATATTGCATTGTTGTATGGTGGCAGATCATGGCGGAGCGGTTTTGATCGCGAGTCCAAAGGTAGCGGCGAGCTTAAGCACGAAACCGGTATGGATTGCCGGAGCTGGAGAGAGCATGGGACATTCCAATATGCTTGAGATGTCGGACTTTACGGCAACCTCCGCAGCGAACTCTGCTCGCGATGCTTACTCAATGGCCGGTATGGGGCCAGACGACATGGAAATGGCCCTCATATATGACTCTTTTACTATTACAGCCGCAATGACTGCCGAAATGTTGGGTCTCGCGCCACGAGGCGAAGGGCATACGCTTTGGAAAGACGGTCACGCCGCACCAGGGGGAAAGTTTCCGATCAATACAAATGGAGGAGGCTTGTCCTTCAATCACAGTGGCATGTATGGTATGCCTTTGTTGATAGAGGCTTATCGCCAGCTTTCAGGCACTGCTGAAGATGGGATCAATGGGGATCCTGGAAAGCAAACATCTGCAAAAACCTGTGTGGTTAACGGTACCGGTGGAGCGCTTTCTACTACGGGAACCTTGGTTTTAGTGGCTGACGAGTAGCGCGTTCAAATTGAGATTCACTAGTTTTTTTCTTGGTTTTATTCGTGGAAATAAAAAAAAATACCGTTGTTAGTTT
This sequence comes from uncultured Gammaproteobacteria bacterium, assembly GCA_913041025.1. The sequence goes on from CAJWGQ010000065.1 coordinate 1,072, forward strand.
TAAATATTCTTTGATTAACGAAGATGGAACTCTGGTAGGAGATACTGAAACTCAGGAGACCACTATCCTTCAGGGTCACCGTAATGTTGTGCAAGGTGTTGAAAAGGGGCTGGCCGGCAGGAAAGCTGGAGATCAATTTGTAGTAGAGGTTCCTCCTGAAGAAGGTTATGGCCCTAGAAGAGAGGACTGGACACAAAGGGTCTCAAAGAAATATTTCGTTAAACCTAATTTGCTCAAAGCCGGGATGGTTACGCACTTGCGAATTGATTCTGGGGTGCGGCCTGTTACCGTGGTCAAGGTTGGAGGTAAGGTGATTGATGTTGATTTGAATCATCCGCATGCAGGCCAAACTTTACGTTTTGATATTGAGATACTTAGCTTACGAGAAGCTACGCGAGAAGAGATCGCTAGTGGTCGTCCGCTGGAGGCTGTTGATGAAGATGCTTGATTTACAACAAAATCACTCTTCTTCGAATATTTGGTTAAAGAGATCCAGATGTCTTTAGAAAAGCGTCACAAGCAAGCCCATGTAGATCAGTGGTGTGAAGAGGGATTTACGTTGATTCCCAATTTTTTTACACAGGCTGAAATAGAACCGATCATCGTAGATTTTGAAGAGCTCTATCAGGATCGGGGGAAAGGAGAAGGAGTAGGTTTACCGCTAGACAAAAAAGAGGAAGGCGCTATTGGTGCTGGGCACCCTAAACAATTCATGAACATTGACTCCTTGCCCTATAACGCGTCAGCCGCGATTAATCTTATATCCCTTCATCCAGCTTTGATTAATTTTGCTAAAGCACTCCTAGGAGTGGAGGAGGTGCATTTATATCAATCACATACCTGGGCAAAATATACTGGCGAGGCAGATTATGACCAGGCTTTTCATTGCGATTTCGGAAATCACACGCTGACGGTTCCATCTGATGATATTGCTCTAAGAACCGTCGATTTCATTTTTTATTTGACTGATGTGACGGACGCGCATGGCGCCTTACACTACGTGACTAAAACCGACAGCGACAGATTGTTAGGAGAGGGCTCGGTCTTTGCTCGAGAAGATCAACAACTTGCGTTGAAGCAATTGGAGCGATCTGGGGCTGGACCGGCGGGCTCTTTACTAGCACATAGCATCGACACGTTTCATCGGGGAACAAATTTGACCGAAACAAATGGTCATCGTTTTACTATGACTGTCGGCTATAAGGCGAGCGGTAACGAGATGATTGGTTTTCATGTCTGGCAGTCTGCGGCAGAAAGACCCTGGCCGATCGTGTTAAATAATGCGACCCCTTCGCAACTGCAGTGTATAGGCATTCCACTTCCTGGAGATCCATTTTGGACGGAAAGAACTCTCAGGTTGACTCAGCTCCGCTGGCCGGATTGGGACATGAGTCTGTACAAGCAATCAATACGAAATTAGTTCTAATTGCTTTGACTCTCGCCCAATGTTTCTGGCATGAAGGCCGCATTGAGTAGTTCTTTAGTGTAGATGTCTTGAGGGTTGTCAAAGATGCTTGCTGCTTCCCCCTGCTCTATGACCAGCCCCTCTTTCATGACAACAATATGATGAGCTAAGGCCTTTACAACCTTCAGGTCGTGACTGATGAACAAGTAGATAAGGTCGTATTTTTTTTGAACATCTCTAAGTAAGTCCACAATTTGCGCTTGAACTGAGACGTCTAACGCGGAAGTCGGCTCGTCCATCACAATTAGCTTGGGTTTGAGAACCAGAGCCCTAGCTATAGAGATGCGTTGACGCTGGCCTCCAGAAAATTCATGTGGGTATCTCTCCAGCATTTCGGGTTCGAGGCCTACCTCAGTGATCGCTTCTAATACTTTTTGGTCTCGTTCTGCTTCCGAGATTTCAGGTTCGTGTATTCTGAGTCCTTCGCCCACAATTTGGTTGACGGTCATTCTTGGAGATAGACTGCCATAAGGATCTTGAAAGACGATTTGCAGATCCCGCCTCAAGGGCTTCATTTCTTTTTTATTTAGTGATTGCAGATCTCTGTTGTCTATCCATATTTCTCCGCTGGAATTAATCATTCTAAGTAAAGCAAGGCCCAAAGTCGTTTTGCCAGAGCCTGACTCTCCTACAATTCCCACCGTGTGACCCTGACGTATTTGCATTGAAATGCCTTTGACTGCATCGAGATACTCTTGTTTCCCGAACCAGTGACGACCTTTGGGGTAGCGTACTTGGAGGTCTTTTATGTCGGCAATAATTGGAGCATCTTCTTTCGCGGCTGGTGGTAATTCGAGAAACTCAGCAGCAAGTAAGTGTTTAGTGTATTCGTGCTTTGGGGTTTCAAATATTTCTGTTGCGGGCCCCTGCTCGACTATATCTCCTTTGGTCATGACGCAGATTCTATTGGCTAAAGATCGAACCACAGTGAGATCGTGGGTGATTAACAACAGTGACATGTTCAGTTTTTTCTGTATGTCTTTTAACAGTTCCAATATCTGTTTTTGGATAGTGACGTCGAGTGCTGTGGTTGGTTCGTCTGCTATAAGTAACCTTGGTTCCTGCGCTAGGGCCATTGCGATCATGACCCTCTGCCTTTGCCCGCCTGATAGTTCATGAGGATAGGCATCGATACGAACTGAGTCATCTAAACCAACTAAATCGAAGAGCTCTCGAACTCTCGAGCCAGCTCCTTGTCGAGTGATCTTGCCATCTAGCACGAGCATTTCGCTGACTTGTCTGCCTATTTTGTGAAGAGGATTTAAAGAAGTCATCGGTTCTTGAAATATCATGCTCGCAACAGATCCGCGCATGGCCAACAATTTGGATTTTCCAGCACCGATCATCTCCTCGCCATCTAGTACTATCGAACCTGTTGGATGCGAGGCGTAGGGATAAGGTAGTAGTTGAGGTATAGAGAGAGCTGATACTGTTTTACCTGATCCGGACTCTCCTACTAAAGCAACGGTTTCACCAGGATTGATGTGAAAGCTTATTTCGTTAACAACTTGGGTAGTACCAAAGGCTACTGACAGTTCTGATACCTCGACTAATGCTGTCATATGCTTGTCCTATTCATTAGTTTTCTCCCGAAGCTGATATTGTTTTTCTCGGATCGAAGGCATCCCTTATTCCTTCGCCCACGAAAATGAGTAAAGTCAGCATGATACCTACGGTAACGAATCCAGTCAGTCCTAACCATGGAGCCTGAAGGTTTCGTTTGCCCTGATTAAGCAATTCTCCAAGAGAAGCGGACCCTGCGGGGAGACCAAATCCAAGAAAGTCTAGCGCAGTGAGTGAGGTGATCGCGCCGCTTAATATGAATGGAAGAAAAGTGAGAGCTGCGGTCATGGCATTAGGCAGTACGTGGCGAATCATGATCGAGAGATGACTATCACCTAGCGCTGTTGCGGCTCTAACGTACTCGAAATTTCGGGTACGCAAAAATTCAGCTCGAACGACCCCAACGACACTCATCCAACTGAAAGCTGCAAGACAGCCTAGCAACCAGAAAAAGCTCGGTTCGACGATGCTTGCAAGGATAATCAGTATTATCAGGATAGGGAGCCCCGTCCAGATTTCTACAAATCTCTGGCCTATTAGATCTACCATCCCCCCAAAGTATCCCTGAAGCCCACCCACTATGACACCGATGCTGGCACTAATAATGGTCAAGGTGATGCCGAACAGAACGGACAACCTGAAGCCATAGATAAGCCTAGCTGTTGTATCTTTGCCAGCATCATCAGTACCTAGCCAGTGAATGCTGTCTGGCGCGGTGGGTGCTGGACCAGAGATATACATGTCAGGCGTTTGATAATGAAAGGGTATTGGAGTCCTGATCATCCAGCCGCCCGAACTCTCAATTAGCTCGATTATATAAGGATCCCAATAACTTACAGCGGACGACAGTTGTCCTCCTAAGTCCTTTTCTGAGTAATCAACTAAAACAGGGAAGAAAAACTCTTCCTGGTGATAGACCAGTATCGGTTTGTCATTAGCGATAAATTCTGCGAACAGGGAAATGGTGAATAGAACTAGAAAAATCCAGAGAGAACCGAAGGCTCGTTTGTTGCGTTTAAATTGAGCCCATCGACGCTCTGCGATGGGGGTCATGATATAAATCCGGCAAAGAGTAGATACTTTTTCATCGAGTTTCAAAATCAATTCTTGGATCTACTAGCACGTAGGTTAGATCACTGACTAAATGCATGAATAGCCCAATGAGAGTGAGAATGTAAACGTTCCCAAACATAATCGGATAATCTCGTTTGATAATTGCTTCATAAGTCAGCAGGCCCATTCCGTCGATAGAAAAAATGATTTCTATGAGTAGTGAACCTGTAAAGAGTATTCCTACAAAGGCGGCAGGAAAGCCTGCAATAACGATGAGCATGGCATTTCTGAAGACGTGGCCGTAAAGCACTTTCTTTTCCGTTAGCCCTTTGGATCTGGCAGTCAGGACAAATTGTTTACCCAACTCTTCTAGGAAAGAATTTTTGGTTAACATGGTGAGAGTGGCGAACCCTCCTATTGTTAATGCTATTAGAGGGAGGCAAAGATGCCAGAGGTAATCTATGATGCGATCTGGCCAGGATAATTGATACCAATTCTCAGAAACAAGCCCTCTCAATGGAAAAATCTCCAAATAACCGCCTCCCGCGAAAAGCACGATCAATAAGATAGCAAATAAGAAACCCGGCACAGCATATCCAACGAAAATCAGAGAACTTGTTGCGATATCGAATTTACTGCCATCTCTGACCGCTTTTTGAATGCCCAGGGGGATTGAGATTCCGTAGATGATGAGCAAAGACCATAAACCAAGGGAAATGGAGACGGGGAGCCGCTCTACGATCAAGTCAATCACCGGCACATCTTGAAAGTACGAGGTTCCGAAATCAAAAACTGCGTAACCAGTTAGCATGTCGATCAAGCGTTCGTGTATTGGTTTGTCAAAACCAAACTGGCGTTCTAAATCTTTCAGGAGCTCTGGATCGACACCATATTCGTTTGCTAGTGACTCGGTGGCCGTAGGGTCTGCTCCCACGTTCCCGCTACTAGTTATATTAGAGGTCGAGGATATGTTGCCTACGGTTAGGCTTGATATGATCTGTTCGATCGGTCCACCAGGAACAAATTGCACTAACGTGAAATTGATCAAAATAATCGCTAAAACTGTAGGGACCAGTAGGGCGATTCTTTTCAAAATATAACGGCCCATTAGTTGCCGCTCGCCAGTTCTTTTTTGCCTTGTATGACTCTTTCGGCTTTTACTGAATCCCACCACCAGGTATCAACCCAGCTAGAGCGTTGTAGACTCATGCCATGATCTGGCTGTCCAAATCGATTCCAGTAGACGAGGCGATAGCCCGGCATCGCTAATCCTGGAATCCAGTAGAAGTTCCATAGCAGCACTCGGTCTAGGGCTCGTGTTGCCGCGTAAAAGCTCTCCGGGTCTTTGGCCTCTAACACCTTTTCGATTAGATGATCTACAGCTGGGTTTTTAATGCCCATCCAGTTTTGTGAAAGTGGAATTTCTGCTGAACTGCTGCTAAACCAGTTCCGTAGAGCGAGCCCCGGCGTCGTGCTGGGTATGTAATTTGCGGTGCCGCCTTCGAATTTTCCGCTCTGCATTCGATAAACCCAGTTAGACACCTCTGGAGCGCGAGCTGTGGTTTCGATACCTATGCGGTTCAGGGCTTCGACGAAGGGCATGTTTTGCCTGAGTGTGAAAATAGAGACATTAATGAAATCTATTGTGTAAGGTTCTCCCGTCTCCATATTAACCATGACGCTGTTTCGGATTTCATATCCTGCGCTTCGGAATAGCTCGAGTGCGCGTTCTACTTGTGTTCGATTGTGACCATAGCCATCTGATTCTGGCTCGGACCATGGCTGTGTAAAGACGCGTTCTGGTATCTGATCTCGAAAGGGCTCTAACAACTCTAGCTCTTTTTCAGATGGCAAGCCCTCATGAGCCATCGGCGAGTTATAGAAATAGCTGTCAGCGTAGTCATAAAAGCCATACATCAGGACCCGATTAACCCATTGGAAATCGTACATATTCCAAAGGGCTTCTCTTATACGAATATCCTGAAATTTTTTATCGTCGAGATTCCATATGATCGGCCACCACATACCCCATGGCCTCTTCAGATCAATGAGTTCACGATTAAAGTATCCTTTATGTCTTGCTGGGAAATTGTATTCAGTCATCCATTGCTTTGAGACTGTTTCATGGCGTAGATCGATAACGTCTCCCTTGACGGATTCGACCATAATCGATTCATCGCGAAAGTAATCGCATTTGAGCTGGTCAAAGTTATAGCGACCTCTCATCACAGCAAGGTTCTTCCCCCAATAATCGTCTACACGTTCGTAGGTAACGTATCTACCTAGCACGAAGTCTTTGACCCGGTAGGGACCACTTCCCAATGGTGGTTCGATAGTTGTTTTCGTTGGGTCTTTGTCCTTCCAGTAATTTTTAGACTGAATCGCAAACTGACCGATTGCAAAGGGTAGGTTTGGATTTGGAGTGGCTTCTTCTTTAACGGTAAACAATACTTCGTTGTCACTGATTTTTATTATTTCATCAAGCTCAAGGAGTGCCGTTCTAATGCCTGAGGCTGCTCTGTCTCTGTAATGTGTGAAAGAAAAAATCACATCCTCTATAGTGATAGGTGTTCCATCATGCCAGCGTGCGTCTTCCCTGATCCTGAATGCGAATTCCTTGAAGTCCGGAGAGATCCATACTCCATCTGCCAGGCGAGCATAAAAACTGGCATTTTCATCTATTGAAGGTTCAATCAAAGAATCCGTGGTGTAGGCGTTTACGCCCAGTAGATCCATTCCCCACGCTTTACGGCCTTTATCGACCATATTGTTGAAGCTGTCGAAAGTTCCCAGTTCCGGAAAGCGTAAAGTTCCTCCTTTTGGAGCTTGCGGATTTACGTAATCGAAGTGCTCAAAATCAGGAGCGTACTTAAGCGGCTCAATATAGGAAGTACCGTGCCGATAATCGAACTTTCTATCGCTTGCTAAGACTGATGAACAAAGTAGATACAAAGTTATCAGGATCAAAAATCGGATTTTTGTAGTATGTGTTTGTGACTGTGGAACCACGATTAAGCTAGCACTTGGTGCCTGTCCTCCTAAACCCCAACCTGAAGACTAATCTGAGTATTCAAAATAATCCACAGTAAATAGGTACCTTGGACGTTGTCAGTCCTAGGTATCTCATGGTTCTGACTTGATACCCAGAATAGTCCTGGAAGACAGTTACGATAGTGTTTTAAGTGTTAGCGCTTGGTTCTCAACACTTTTTTGATTCCACTGCCAGGAAACGGCTCCCAGCAGCACATTAGTGATGGCAGTAGCAATAAAAATGCCTTCATAGCCCCAAAGGTAATCGCCAATAAGGGCAAGTGGGATATAAATAATCAAACTTCTCAGTAATGAGATCACCAAGGCTGGCATAGGTAACCCTCTAGCATTAAAGCAAGAATTAGCGACTTGGATCATGCCCATGAAGCCGATACTTAACGGAATCCAGAGGAAGAACAGAGTCGCAGTTTCAACAACGATCGGATTATTATCAATAAGACTGACGAAGTATGCGCCGAATTGGATCATTACAATGAAAGTCAAAACGCCCCAGGCCAAACAAAACGTATTACACAGAAAGAGTGTCCTCCTGACGCGGTCAATCAAGCGTGCTCCCCAGTTTTGACCTATGAGGGGTTCGGCTGATGAAGAACAGGACCACAAAATCATATGAGCCAGTGTTTCGACTCTTGATGCTACGTTGTACCCCGCTACCACTTCATGGCCATGCCCAGCTAGCAGTTTGGTGATTATGAGCATCGACGCAGGCATCACAAGCCCGCTAGCGATCGCTGGGCCTCCTACGTGCATGATATCTTTCCATGAATCAACCAAACCGGCGGTCTTATTGTTCATAAGATCAGCACGATAGAGCATCCAGATATAGAGGATGATGCTAAGTGATCGAGAAACAAAGTAAGCCCAGGCTGCTCCGGCAATTCCGAGTGCAGGAACACCGACCGGGTCCCAACCGAAGATCAGCAAGGGAGCGAGAAGTATCTGCAACAACGATCCAACCGACATAATGATTCCGGGACTGGCAGCGCTACCTGTAGCCCTTAAAAGAGTTGATCCCACCATCGATAACATAAAAAAGGGAAATCCAAGCATGTAAACTTCAAGGTATTCGATGGTAAGTTCCAGCACTCTATCTTTAGCGCCGAGAGCGGCCACAATTTCGGCTGAATAAGTGATGCCAAAGAATCCAAGCAACAAGCCCAGGAGTATCGTAAGGATCTGCGCGTGAGTAACTAAAATTGCAGCACGCCTTTTATCGCCGCGTCCCATTGCTCGAGCAATGACCGACGATGCGCCGCTGCCTATACCACCGGCAAATGCGAAGAGTGTGATAGTAATTGGAAAAGCAAAACCGATCGCAGCGAGTGCTTCGGTACCTAACATGCCAAGGAAGATGGCCTCCGCAATCTGGGCAATGTTGATAGTTATTGTACCCATGGCCATAAAGGAGCCAAGTTTGAGAAGGTGCTTCCCTACTCCTCCCTTGGTAAAGGTCCCGATGTTGGGCGGTTTCGCAGAAAACTCTTGGCGCTCTTCGGCCTGGCTCATTCTCCCCTCTCTAATTCAAGTGTAACTGCGCCTGAATCATCAGAGGATTAAGTCGGGTTACGAAGCTTGCCTAGTGTAGCACAATATTCGTCTTCTCGATTTCTAACTTGTTTGGTGACGAGGTGATTCCATTTTTAGGGGTCTGCCTTTGTTAATTGGTCGACGGTGGTTGAATCTGCTATATTTCACGCCCCTTTTTGCTGTTTAAGTTCCCTTTGCTGTTATTTCTGCGCTTTGTATTTGTTTGCTTGTTGATTTGTTCTGTCAGTGCCTTGGCAAGCCCCGGCTCTGTTGTCTTCAATAGTTTTAAGGATCGCTCGCTCGCTCTCAAGGAATCGGCGCAGATCTCAAGACAGTTTGGGATAGAAGCCCGAATCGAAGAGGCCAGGGTTAATGGGCTGACTTACCATCGGGTATTGGGTCCAGTAATGGATCAGAGTTCTGCTCGGGAGTTGATTCGTCAGGCAAGAGCCAGCGGGCTAGGCGATGTTTGGGTGTTGTCGTCGAAGGAACGTCCTGTTGTCAGGATGCAAAGGCGAGCACCGGAGCCTAAAGCATCAGTTTCGGCCCCTGTTGTTGAATTGCCAACCAGTGAGCCTCAGACGGCAGTTGCTGCTTTGTCTCAAGAGTCAAATGCTGAGCAGACTATGTTAGCTCGAGTCGTTAATGCGGCGAGCTTGTCGAGTGGACAATCTGGAACCATGCGCATCGCACGAGTGGAAGATGCGAACATCAAGATTGATGGGTTAGTGGATGAAGCGATCTGGTCAGAGATCCCAGCCTTCGATCGGATGATTGTTAGTGAACCTGATACATTGGAAAAGCCTACTCATAAAACAAAAACGCGTATTCTTTACACGAACAAAGGCTTGTACGTCGCGGGAGAGTTCGAGCAACCCAAGGGGTCTTTAGTCGAGCGCTTGTCTTCGCGGGACGAGATGATTAACAGAGATGAAATGGGTGTGGCGATAGACTCGTCCGGGAAAGGCCTCTATGGTAATTTTTTTAGATTGGCGCTTGGGGGGTCTAAGATTGATGGAAAAATTAGTCCTGAAAGAAATCTGACAAGTCAGTGGGATGGGCCCTGGGTGGGTGAGACGGCGGTTACTGACAAAGGTTGGAGCGCAGAGATGTTCATCCCCTGGTCGGCGCTATCCATGCCAGATGAAGCTATGGACAGACAAATATCCATATCGCTATTGCGAAAGGTCGCTTACATGGACGAAACATACACTTGGCCTCCATTACCTCGCTCTCAGGCCAGGTTTATCTCTGCTTTTAAGCCTGTACCAGTTGAGGGTGTAAATCCGAGACAACAATGGGAGGTGTATCCCTATGTGTCGGCGACACTCGATGAGATACGCAACGAAGCCGACGGGCGAGGTGGTATTGATGTGGCCTGGAGACCTTCAAGTAATCTTCAGTTAACGGCAACCGTCAATCCAGATTTTGGATCGGTTGAGTCTGATGACGCGGTCGTGAATCTAACAGCCTACGAAACCTTTTATCCAGAAAAGCGATTGTTCTTTCTTGAGGGCAACGAGGTGTTTTTGACCTCACCTCGCTCTAATGTTCGATCTATGAGTTCTTCTAGAGGAGGGGGAGGCCGCCAATCGACCAGCAGTTTTAACATGGAGCCTAGCACCTTATTGAATACACGTCGGATAGGCGGTTCTGCTAAACAAGTGGTTATACCTGAGGGCGTTACAGTGAGTGGGGTAGAACAAGGTAAACCATCGGAATTGATTGGTGCAGTCAAAGCGGTTGGCCAATCGGGCAATTTGAGATACGGAGTCTTGTCTGCCTTTGAGAAAGAGGCTGAACTCATAGGAACCGACGAAAATACAGGACTGGAGGTTCCTGTTAGGGCGGACGGCCGAGACTTCGGGGTGGTTCGTCTGTTGTATGAAACCGCAAGCGAAGGCGGGCGTAGTTCCCTTGGATACATGGGGACTATTGCTTCAAATCCCTTGGATGATGCCCTTGTGCATGGCATAGACAGCCATTGGTTGTCGAAGTCCGGTAAATGGTCTTGGGATGGTCAATTGATGATGTCTGATAAAGAGGGTGACAAAGGCTATGGACTATTTGCCGATATTGGCTGGAAACCCAAGCGAGGAGTTGGTCACAGTCTTTCGCTAGATTGGCTGGATAGTCGGTTGGATATTTCGGATCTTGGGTTTTTACGCCGCAATGATGTTGCAGGGTTTAGTTACCGATACTTTCGATCGACCTCGACAGGACTCCCTGATCGTTTGAGGAACAAGCGATTGATGATTTGGTCACAAGCCCATTTCAATACAGATGGCAGACTAACCCGGTCTTATACGGGTATGAGGCGTGAGTGGCTTACTAAAAGGAATCTTGAGATTTCTGCTAGATTGAGCTTTAAGCCGCCTCAGTATGATGATCGTAATAGCCGAGGGAATGGAATTTATCGTACCGACTACGGGTTCTACACTGGTTTTACCATTGGTACAGACTCAGCTAAAAAACTCTCAGTATCTGCAGGATTGGATAGTCAGCCTGAAGATCTGGGTGAGGTGACTTATGTGCCAACCGTAGGGTTTACTTATAGTCCTTTAGACCGGTTTTCTCTAGATCTAGATGTCACGCTAAATAAACGTAACGAATGGGTCCTTTATAAGGATGATGAAAACTTCACTTCCTACGACGCCTTGGAAGTTCGCCCGGTGCTGTCGATGAACTTTTTTATATCGTCTAAACAACAGCTCAACCTTAAGTTTCAATGGATTGGAATCGACGCGAACGAGAGCCATTTTTGGTCCATTGACAAAGGAGCTAGGGATCTTGTTCCCCGATTCAAGGATTTGTCTGATCCGACCGATGATTTTACCGTTTCGCGTTTAACAGCGCAGGTCCGATATCGTTGGGAAATCGGTCCGCTGTCGGATTTGTTTATTGTTTACACTCGAGGAAGTAATCTGCCCAATCGGGTGAATGACGAGTTCTGGCCTTTATTTCAGGATGCAATGGATGAACCGATCATTGATGTATTTACCATGAAGCTTAGATACCGATTCGGTTCCTGAGTCCTTAAATTTAATGCGCTTGGACTTGCTCGTGATCCGAATGCAACCAACTTTAACCAGATCATTAAATACCATCGTGACAATGACCGCGCTGAAAGGCATAACCTTTCAGCGTCAAAGATGGCAGGAGAACCTATTTTCGTTCCAGCGGCGGGAGCCGCCTCTGAGGATGATGGCTATTTGCTCAGCTTCGTCTTTGATCAGAGCACAAACGCCAGCAGCATAATGATTTTGGATGCTCAGAACGTGGCCGCCGCACCCATCGCTGAAATTGAACTCCCGCAACGGGTGCCCTTTGGCTTTCATGGCAGCTGGATACCCAGTCCTTCGCAGTAGACCGAACCCCAAAATTCTGCACCCGCTCAATCGCTCAAGGTGGCCATGGCCCAAATCAAGGCGGCTTGAGCAACAAAAGATGGTTCGACGCTATTGACTGATCCGTTGAAAGAAATAGCCTCGATCAAACGTTTCGCAGGCATACGTCTCTCTCGTGATGCTTGCCCAGGTGGCTTGAGATTCTGGTTCAGTTAAAAACCCCAGGGTCTCACCGACATTGGTAAAATCTCCGCCCCATAAAAACTTAAAGCTTCCTGCAGATGACTCCATCGAGCCTGAACTCGGGAACAGCGCTGATACCCCGTGATCGATATCAGATTCATCAAGACAAGCATTCCATTTCTGGAAGACCTCATTAACGTCAGTGGGTCCTTTGCCCGAGGCCAATGTGCAATCGAACATATAGCCAAAACCTTGGCGACGCTTCTCGGCCCCAGCCTCAGTCCGAACCTGTACACTGTTAAAGTGTCGATTACCCCCACAGGTCATCACATCCGCAAGGGATTGCCCGATATCACGACCCGCTTGAGTGGTATAGAATTTTTTTAGTCCCGACATCTGCTCAGCATGACTGGTCCAAAACCCTAAAAAAAGCACATCAAAGTCATAATCTTCAGGCGGCCTAAAATGCGGCGTCGCATCCAAAGATCGTACTCGTGACCATCTGCTTCCAACCAGTCAGCAATTTTCGTCATGACCTTGTCGACCTCCCGCGTAGAGACACCGTCATTCAGCTGGCAGGCCTGCATCTCACCCGGCACTAAGTCCACTGTTACGGCTTGCGCACCCAATGGAGGAAGCAGCATCAGCAGCAAACCCATTAATATTCGATGTTTTATAATATTTCCTCTGATGATAAAATTTTAACTAATG
>CAJWGQ010000066.1 GCA_913041025.1 uncultured Gammaproteobacteria bacterium
GCATGAAGCTGATGGGGTGTCGGACTCTGGAAGAGTTGGGAAGGCATAATTTGAGATTCAGATAGGAATCTCACTTCGACCAAGTAATTAAAACTATCCAAGGCTTTAAGGAAATGGAAAGTATTTTTATTTCCTGTGAGAAGGATAGATTGCGGGTTTAGTTCGTTGAATCAGGGGGGAGAGTGTAATGAGTGCCAATGAAGAATCGGCGTCGGCGAGGGATTTTGGGTTCCTGTTATTTCTAACATTGTTAAATGTAATGAATTTTGTTGACCGCCAGTTGTTGGCGAGTTTTGGGAATTGGATTAAACCCGATCTGCAGCTTTCTAATACTGAATTCGGGATTTTGACGGGATTAGCCTTCCTATTGTTTTACTCAGTCGGCGGCCTTTTTATGGGGGCTCTAGCAGATAGATATAATAGAACGCGGTTAATTGCGATTGGCCTAGCATTTTGGAGCATCCTTACTGCTTTATCGGGTGCGGCCAGGGGTTTTGTGAGTATGCTGATTCCGAGGATGCTGATAGGAGTCGGTGAGTCCATGATGACACCGACGGCAATGTCTTTATTGTCCGATCGGTTCCCCGCTCGCCAATTAGGTTTTGCTTCTGGCTTCTACTATATGGGGGTCCCCGTGGGAGTCGCGGCTAGTTTGTTTGTTGTCGCCTATTTAGAGCCGCTGCTGGGATGGCGAGGTTGTTTTTACCTGTTAGGCGGCATTGGCGTCTTTTTAGCTTTGATTATTGTTTTATTTTTGAAAGAGCCCAAAAGAAAACAAATAGTTGAGACGTCGTCTGAGGAAACGCGCGTTAGTTTCAAAGAAATACTGTTGACGCTGATTAATGCGTTGAGAAATTCACCGGCGTTGCTTATGACCATAGGGGGCGGCGTTGCGTTTCACTTTATTTTAGGTGCGGCCACTTTTGAACAATTGTGGTTTGTCGAAGAACGGGGTTTTGACCGCAGTGAAATAGCGGAAATCACCGGATGGATTGGGATTGTAGGGGGTGTGTTGGGTAATCTTTTTGGCGGGATAGGTGGTGATAAATTTTTAGCCAAAACCGGTATGGGCCGACCGATGTTCCTGTTCTGGATAATGCTTATTTTTGCGCCACTAAATGTCTATTTCAGAGTAGTGGATCCAACCTCTTTTTGGTTCTTCGCTGGTCTTTTTGCTGGCTTTTTTCAGCTCGGTTGCTTTTATGGCCCTACTTTCTCGACTGTTCAAGAGCTGGTCCCTCCAACCATTAGAGGAACCGTAGTTGGTTTTTACATTGTAGCGTTAAACCTGATTGGCGTTGTAATTGGGGTTACTGCAGGCGGTTGGATAATTGACACCTTGCAGGCTCAGGGAAGTGATAGCGCCTATACAGATACGTTATTGGGATTTACTTTGATTTCGTTATCAGCAATTCCCTTGTTCTTTTTTGCAGGATTGCGCTATGAGCGCGATAAGAAAGCGCTCTATCAAAGTTTCGACGAAGCTCAAACGTGAATTCGGTGGGTGCCTGGTTTTAAGAGGAGAATATTCCAGAGGCTGGCTTCGAAAGAATCCGGATTAACTAGTTCGGTAACGATAGGTTTTTCTGAGTTGCTCAGCTTCCTTGGTGTTTCCCGTTTTCTCAAACACATTGGCGAGTTGCAGCCACGCTCTTCTCTGGGTCTCTTTATTCTGCCTCGACAGAACAATGGCCTTTCGAGCATATTGCTCTGCGAGTTCAAACTCCTCTTTTTTGAGATAGCCCTCGCTGAGTCTTATCCAGAGATTGGGGTCCCTGGGTGATAATCGGATTGCTCTCTCCAGCAGGACTATCGCTTTGGAGTAGTCTTCAAGTTTTGTCGAGTCATCGGCGTTTATAAGTAGGCTGGATTCAGCGGTTAGAGGCTCTTCGGGTTTAGTCGATGAAGAGCCTGTTTGCTCTGGTGCTTGGTTCGCTGTTGATAGCCCGCTTGGATCATTTTGACGAGGTGGCGTGCTAGCACAGCCCGCCCAGATTAAGCTGAGAAGGATAAGATAAATGGCTCTGCGCGAAACGGGGTTCTTCATTCTCTGTATCGGGTTCGGTAACGTCTTTGTTTGATACCACAGCCAGCCTTGACAGGTAAAGATGTCTTTTGTGCGATGGGTATAGGTACGGTGTTTGCGCAACTGGGTCTGGCGACGAGGCCTGTTAGGAATTCTATTTCCACAAGGTGCTCGTTGCTCAGGTGCTGGAGTGGCTCTATGCCCTGCCGGTTTATCAGGTTGTTCCAGATCCTAAGCGCACCGCTTGATCCTGTCAGCCCGGTTGTTTGATTATCATCTCTACCCACCCAAATAATCCAAGAATGGGCGTTGTCAAAGCCTGCGAACCAGCTGTCGCGATTATCATTTGACGTTCCGGTCTTCCCCGCGATGCCAAGTTTTGAGTATGGCGAGCTTCTGCCGGTGCCATGCGTCATCACCACCTCCAAACCCCGATTGATTGCATTGACTGCGTCAAACTCGATGCTGTTTTTGATGTTGAAAGGACGTTGATCAATTAACTGGTTGGAAGAATCCACGGCTGCGATTACGGCCTTGGGGGGTGTTTGAAAGCCGCCACTCGCAAAATTGTTATATAACTCCAATACTTCTATTGGCGCCAAGGCCTCCGCTCCCAGGAGAAACGAGTGGTACTTGTTTTTGGCTGGCTTGTTCATGAGTTCAGCGTAACGTTGCTGTATTTTAACTAAACCGATTTCCTCTCCAAGTCTAACGGTTGCCAGATTTAAGGATTGGCCCAGGGCCCTTACCAGGGGTAATTCGCCGCGATGTTCACCATCGAAATTTTTTGGAGACCAGGGTTCTCCAAATTTCGGTGTTATGGTGATTGGGGAATCCTCAATCACTGACGCCAGGTGCATGCCTGATTCGATGGCAGAGAGAAAAATCACGGGTTTAATCAATGAACCAATAGGCCGGAAGGCATTTATTGCTCGGTTGAAGCCATCAACCTTAGCGTCTCTTCCTCCAACCATGGCGAGAATTTCACCTGTTTGGCTGTCTGCTATGATTGCTGCCGATTCTAGGGATCCTTGAGGGATGCCTCGCTGCTTTTCGATGTCATTAAGTGTCCGGCTCACCGTTTCTTGGAGTGTCTCTTGCGAACGGGTTTTCAGCGTGGTGAATATTCTTAGGCCGATGGAGTTTAAGTCTTTTGGCCCGTAATCACTCGCGAGCTCCTGTCTTACCTGATCAAGGAAAGCTGGATAGTAACTGGCAATGCCACTGGAAGAACGAGAAACGCCGAGATTGCGATTCAAGGACGAATCTAGTTGTTGCTTCGTGATCAACCCATCCTCGTGAAATCGCTCAAGAATGAAATCGCGTCGTTTTAGAGCTCGTCCAGGATGGCGAAAGGGATTGTAGTACGATGGGCCTCTTATGATTGATATCAATGTAGCGATTTCGCTTGGATTCAATTCTACAATCGGTTTATTGAAATAATAGTATGAGCCTAAGCCAAACCCGTGTATTGCCCTTGACCCATTTTGACCGAGAAAGATCTCGTTGATATAAGCGGTGAGAAGATCGGTTTTCGAAAATCTGGCCTCAAGAATAAGCGCCATGGCGACTTCCTTCAGCTTCCTTTCTATAGTCTGCCGATTGGTTAAGTAATAACTTTTGACCAGCTGTTGGGTGAGTGTACTTCCTCCTTGACGAACTTCACCTGATTGAAGATTAACCAGGAATGCTCGAAATATGCCTCGGAGGCTTACGCCCTGATGCATATCGAATTCTTTGTCTTCTATCGATTTGAGGCCCTCGGAAAGTAGTTTGGGCACTTGCTCCGGAGATAAAATAATACGGTCTTCTCCATGCGAAGGGAAAAAACTGCCTATCGTGGCCGGCTCCAGTCTGATCAGAGGAATACTTCGACCTTCTGAGGAGATGCTTTGTAATTGATCACCGCTAAAAGACACCCTTATCTTGTTCGAATTACGCGCTTCGTCGATAAAGTTGAAGGCCCTTAGGTGAATTTCCAACCCTAAGTCAATCGACCTGAACGTGCCCGGGCCTTGTAGAAGATCAACCGGACGATATCCCAAGCGTTTAAGTATGGTCATAAGGTCCGATTTACTCAGGTTTAAATCTGGATAAAGCTCGAGTGGCTGTGCGTAAATCTGGGCAGGTACTGACCATTTGCGTCCTTCGAAAGTAGAAGTGATTGTTCGATCTAGGAATATCGCGTAACCGCTCGCTAATAGAAAAATGAATAGGCTTAACCATCCGACGACTTTGAAGGTCAATCTGAGAGCTAAAGCTTTGAAAGTAGATTTCTGGGGTTTAGTTTTTCTCTTCAATGTTTGGCTCAGAGTTTGAGGTCACAGTCTTAGAATGTATTGTGGTAAGCAACAGAGCACTATTGTAGTGATTGATGATGGGGATTCTAGTTTTGAGTTCATTTTTGCTCATTCGCGAAAGCTTTTGCTGGACAATATTTACTTGATGCAGGTAGAGTGAATCTACCTAAGGGGCGGCGAAAGCCTGAGATATGGTCCATAAAACAGGAGCATAGACCCTCTGAACCTGAACTAGTTAATACTGGCGTAGGGATAGGCTTACAGCTCCTAGGTTCTTTATATAGGAGCAATGATGTTGAAAAATTCCCTACAAGTTGTTGTATTAATCGCCTTGTGCCATCTCAGTTGGTCAGAAGATCGTATTGAAGAGATAGTCGTGCGCGGCGAATTACGCCCGGTATCGGTTAGTGATCTTTCTTCGAGTGTTCAACTGATAACCCCGGAAGATTCAGTTGCGAAGGTAAATCATCTCGAAGAGGTGATTAGTAAGGCAGCCAACGTGAACTATGCCTCTGGCTCATCTCGTGCACGCTACTATCAGATTAGAGGAATTGGTGAGCGAGGCCAGTTTATCGAGCCGATTAACCCGTCAGTGGGCCTATTATACGACGGTGTTGACCTCAGCGGTGTTGGGACCGTCGCGAACCTCTTTGATGTAGAGCAAGTCGAAATTCTCAGAGGGCCTCAAGGAACCGTTTATGGAAGTAATTCGCTCGCCGGCGCCATTAATATAATCAGCTACGATCCCACTGAAGAGTTTAGCGGCTTTGTAGAGGCGGAAGTCGGTGACTATAGTTCTCGTGGGCTTGGGTTTGTTTTGTCTGGACCAGTGACACCTGAGTCTGGACTGAGATTAAGTGCAAAACACTACCAACATGATGGATTTATTAAAAATAGGTATTTGGGAGCCGAAGACACTAACTCAAAGGACGAAAAAAGCCTTCGACTCAAATATGTGCTTCTTCGAGACGACAGCAGTTATCGTTTCAGCTTGGGCAGACTGGAAGTTGATAATGGTTACGATGCGTTTTCACTTGATAATGATCGATTCACACGTTCCGACGAGCCGGGTGAAGACGACCAAGAAACTACGTTCTTCTCATTTTCAATGGACAGGAAAATAGGCGAATCGGTAGCCGCAGAAATTTCTGGCGGCTGGGCGGACAGCAATATTACTTATGGTTATGACGAGGACTGGACGTTTAAGGGTTTCGATCCTTGGGAATATAGTTCCACAGATTCTTATCAACGTAGCGTGGATTCAATAACTTATCAAATTCGTTTGAGATCAGAGCGTAGAGATTACCAGGATAGTGAATCGGTTGATTGGGTGGTTGGGGTTTACGGTTATCATCACGATCTCGATCTTGTTAGAAGCTACACCTATTTAGATGGAGACTTTACCAGTAGCTTCGGGTTGGATCGTTATGCGGTTTTTGGAGAGATAACGAAGGATCTCTCTGCTGACTGGCGTGTTCGGGCTGGTTTACGAGGAGAGCAAGTTGAGATGGAGTATCGGGATTCCACCGATTTGTATTACGAACCGGACGAATTGGTAAGTGGGGGTCGAGTTCTCCTAGAGAGAAGTTTCCAATCGAGCGGATTGTTTTACGTTGGCGTCCGCCGAGGCTATAAGTCAGGAGGATTCAATACGGATGGAACTATTGACCAAGATTTGAGGTTGTACGACGAGGAATCTCTTTGGAATTTTGAAGCTGGGTATAAGGGTCAATTCTTGGATGACCGTCTGGAACTGCGAACTGCGCTCTTTCGGATGAAACGAAATGACATTCAAATTTCAACGTCGATCGTTCGCGAAAGAGATGACGGTTCCTCTGAGTTTGTCGCATACACAGGAAACGCGGCGGAAGGTTTTAACCAGGGTCTAGAGATTGATATGAGGGTGCTTTTATTCGAAGCGCTGTCGGTCGAACTTGGCTTGGGGGTTCTGGATACCGAGTTTTCATCCTATCAGAGCGCTACTGGTGATGCGTTGTCTGGTCGAGATCAGGCACATGCACCGAATTATCAGTTTTTCATTGGTGCAGATTATTCCTTCCACTCAAATTGGACCGTGCAACTGGAATTAGAAGGCAAAGACTCTTTCTATTTTTCTGATGGACATAATTTTAGATCACAAAAGTATGAGCTGGTTAACCTTGGGTTATTGTTTCAAAATGATCGATGGGAGGCCAAAGCTTGGCTAAGGAATGTGACCGATAAAGAATATTATGTTCGCGGCTATTATTTTGGCAATGATCCAAGAGATTATTATGAGTCCCGGTTGTGGACTCAGTTAGGATATCCTCGGCATTTTGGTGTCAGTGTTAGAGCAAGTTTTTAAGCTTTAAATTTTTTTCTCGTTCAATAAGCTCGGAAGCGACTTCTAGGGCTCTGGGCTGGCCATTGTTCATGGAGATCAGGTACTTACCTGAAACCAGTAAAGAAGGTGTCGCTGTTAATTGTGATCTAGCTTGACGAGACCTGTTGTTGGTTAATCTTCGATCAGTGCGAGTCGAAGTGAAAGACCGATTGAATTGATTGGGGTCTAGATCGTAGTCTTCGAGATAACTGGTGATATCTGCGACATCAGTAAACTGCTTTTGCCGTTCATGAACCGCGGAAAAAAGTCGGTTGTGGAGGCTCGGGTAGTTTGGGCTTTGTTGTATAGCTAGATGGGTTCGTGCGAAGAGTTCATCGGATGTGGAAAACACCACGTGTTGACGCGCAAAATTTACGTTCTCTGGGATTTCAACCAGCCAATCTTTAAGAAAGGGCTCGAAGTTCATGCAGTGTATGCACCGATAGGAGAAATATTCGATGACTTCTATCGAATCTCGTCTCTGGTTGGTGAGAGGAGTATCCAGCAGAGTATAGTCCTCGCCTTCGACTGCTGGCCCTAGATTGTTTAGATCTGTGCCGAAGTAAAAGCTCATCACCAAAAAGCCGACCGCGATTAACGCTAAAAAACCGCCAATTACTTGTCTTGCTCGCGTTACCTTGTTTTCCCTTTTCTTCGCCATGTTAATTTAATCGAGTTATGATCCTGAGAGTTTACAAGAATGCATGAAGGCAAAAAAGATTTAGGAAGAAAGATGAAACAAGAAGAAAGTTACCAATTGTATAAGACTGACCTCTGCGGGTTTTGTTATCGCGTAAGAGATTTTGCAGAACAAAATGGAATTTCTTTGACCTTGCGGGACACGATGACAGATATGGAAGCTTTCAGAGAACTTCTCCAGGGTGGAGGTAAGAGTACTGTTCCTTGTTTGAGGATTGAGAGCGGCGAAGAGGTAAGCTGGATGTACGAATCTATGGACATCATCGATTACTTGTCTGGCCAACTAGAGAATTGATTCTTTAAGCCTATCTTCCTATTTTAGCTGAGTTTGCTCTACTAAAGCCCAGGCCCGTTCTGATCTCAATCTGGCTGCTTCCTTATATTCCAAAGCCTTATCTGAGCTGGCGTTTCCGTCCAAGCCTCGCTTGTAGACCCCTTGAATAATCCCTGCTGAGCGAAACATGTTGTAGATAAGGTAAAACTCCCAGTTCTCAATTTTTTCGATGCCTCGCTGTTCGCAGTAGGTGTGTAAGATGCGATTTTCGTTAGGTATGCCAAGTTCTTCCAGGTTGGCTCCCGCCAGCCCATCGGGAGATTCAGAGTCTCCATGATATTCTTGGCACATGTATCCCAAATCGGCTAGCCCATCGCCAAGCGTGGACAATTCCCAGTCCAAAACAGCTACGATCTTTGGGTGTTTCGGGTGGACTAGAACATTACCCAAACGAAAATCTCCGTGAACTATCGCTGAGGAAGAAGCGTCGGGGATGTTGTCCGGTAGCCAAGCCATGAGATTGTCCATTGCCTCTATCTGTTCAGTTTGTGAGGCAAGGTACTGCTTGCTCCACCGGTTAATCTGACGTTCATAATAGTTTCCGGGTCTGCCGAATTCACCAAGACCTACCTTCTCGGCGTTGACTTTGTGTAATTCTGCCAGAACCCTCGCTAAATCCTCATAAAGCGACTTTCGCTGCTCTTTCGGAAGCTGGGGCAACCTCGTTTCGGTAAAAAGACGGCCTTCAACCATCTCCATGACATAGAATTTTGTGCCGACGATCTCCGTATCCTCGTTTAAAAGATACATTTTGGGCACTGGCACCGCGGTGTCCCAGAGTGCATCCATTACTTTGAATTCTCTATCCACCTGATGAGCAGAGGGTAATAGCTCTCCTGGAGGTTGTTTTCGCATGACAAAGGTTTTTTTTGGGGTGATTAATTGAAAGGTAGGATTAGATTGACCACCTTCAAACTGCCTGACTTCGAGTGGTCCCTCATAGTCTAGTATTTCTTCTTCCAAAAAAGCATTGAGCTTTGTTTCATCGAAGCGGTGAGCGTCCCTGACAGCTGTTAATTCGACATCGCTCATAATAATTTGACTCAAAAAACTAAGCATACGACTTGATCTTTCAAGGTGCAAAATGCGAGGCTAGGCAATCATCGAGTAGTTTGAGGACAAGGGGGTAAAATCATGCCGCTAGCAAAGAGAGTAGCTGTTACGCTACCAGCAGGACCAAAAATAGAGCACACGATCAGTCGAATTGAATGGGCTGAGGAACATGGTTTTCCGGATGCCTGGTTCAGCGATTCTGGTGCCCCGGATACACTCACGCAGGTTGCTGCCATCGCCCACCACACTCAAAATTTGAGGATTGGGGTGGCAGTGACTCCTGTTTACACCCGATCCCCTAGTGTGTTGGCTGCATCGGCAAACGTAATATCTCAGTTATTACCAGACAGATTTGTCATGGGTCTGGGATCCTCGAGTCAAACTATCATGGGGCAATGGAATGGCATCCCTCTAGACAAACCCTTGACTCGTGTTAAAGAAACCGCGCAGCTTGTGCGAACAATGTTGAGTGGAGATAAGACCGATTTTGATGGAGAGACTCTATACAGTCGAGGCTATAGGCAGGCTCCACTGGAAAACCCTCCACCTATTTATTTGGCAGCGTTACGTTCTTCTATGGTTGAAATGGCCGCTGAATTTGGCGATGGAGTGATATTCAACCTTTGGCCAAAGAAGGCTTTGCCAAAAATGATGGAGCATGTTCGGATAGGAGCTGAACGGGCGGGTAAAGACCCGGAAAGTGTAGAGATAGTTAATAGAGCAATGGTGCTCTGCACAAACGATAAAGCACGCGGCAGAGATATGTTCAGGGCTCAATTTGCACCTTATTACGCTACCCCGGTCTACAATAATTTTCTGTCTTGGGCGGGATATGAGGATGCTGCCGCGACTATTAGTGAAGGCTGGGCAGAAAAGGATCGCGCTAAAACGAGTGGCGCGATGACTGATGCAATGATCGATGAAATAGGCATCATAGGAAGCAAGGAGGAGATTCAAGACAGAATTCGGGAGGACGCTGAAGGAGGTGTGCACACTCACATTATCGCGCCACTAGGCGGTGATCCAGAAGATGTGCAGAATACTTTTAACGCGTTTTCTGCGGACGAGTTTCAGTTCTAGCAAGGCTTAAGCATTAGATTTTTTTGATTAATTAGGGGAAGGTTTTTATGAAAGTTGACGGAGGCGTTGGGTTTGATCTGGATATGGTAGGGGCTCAGGCTCAGGAGTTAGAGGAAATGGGTTACTCCGGGCTGATGTCAGCGGAAACCGCCCATGATCCGTTTTTTCCGCTTTTGGTTGCGGCGCAGCACACGGAAAAGGTCGAATTAATGACCTCTATTGCCGTTGCCTTTGCTAGGTCGCCCATGACTTTGGCTAATATTGGACACGACCTGAATGCTTATTCCAAAGGACGGTTTGTATTGGGTTTAGGCTCTCAAATTAGAGCGCATATTACTAAGCGCTTTAGTATGCCCTGGTCCAGTCCCGCGGCCAGAATGCGTGAATTTATTCTCGCAATGCGGGCTATCTGGGATAATTGGCATGAGGGTAAAGCGCTCGAATTTGCGGGAAAATTTTATACCCATACACTGATGACGCCTTTTTTTACACCTTCAGGTAACGACTTTGGAGCGCCAAAAGTGTTTTTGGCAGCGGTTGGCCCAAAGATGACAGAAGTAGCCGGTGAAGTTGCGGATGGGATGATTGTTCATGCTTTCACAACCGAAAAGTACCTACGTGAAACGACTTTGCCTTCCTTGGAGAAAGGGTTTGCTAAAGCTGGTAAATCCAGAGCTGATTTTGAAATTAGCTATCCTGTTTTTGTCTGCACTGGACAGACTGAAGAAGAGCTCGAAGAGGCTAAGAAGGCGACAGCCCAGCAGATTGCCTTTTACGGATCGACTCCTGCTTACAAGCCAGTATTGGATAGTATTGGAGTGGGGGATCTTCAAGGCGATCTTAACAGTATGTCCAAACAGGGTCGGTGGGTTGAAATGGGTGAATTGATTACACCAGAGATTATGTCTGAATTCGCAATTATTGGTGAGCCAGATAAGGTAGCCGGTCAGATACGATCCAGGTATGGCGATATTGTTGACCGCACATCGGCAGCTTATGCAAATATTCCGAAATCAGAAAGAATCAAGATTATTTCAGAATTGTCGGCTGGATAGTTTGAGTTAAAGGAGAAGTTGAATGAAAGTGGATGCTGGAATCGGGTCGAATTTGAAAGAAGTGCCAGAGATGGTCACGCGACTGGAAAGTTTGGGTTACGACGGAATTCGTACTGCCGAAATGAACCATGACCCTTTTTTCCCTCTGGTTCTTGCTGCGGAGCACAGTCAGCGTCTTGAATTAGCGACTTCAATTGCGGTTGCTTTCGCAAGGAGTCCAATGAATTTGGCGAATCTGGGCCACGATCTGAACGCCTACTCACAAGGGCGATTTACGTTGGGCCTGGGTTCTCAGATTAAGCCTCACATCACGAAAAGATTTAGTATGCAGTGGGGAGCACCCGCCGCTCAAATGAGGGAGTTAATACTCGCCATGCGAGCAATATGGAGCAATTGGTATGACTCAGAGCCATTGGAATTTGTTGGAGAATATTACCGTCATACTCTCATGACGCCGGCTTTTAGCCCCCAAGATACAGAGTTTGGAGCACCAAGAGTGGTGTTGGCTGCCGTTGGTCCGAAAATGACGGAAGTCGCTGGTGAAGTAGCCGATGGTATGATCATTCATCCTTTCAGCACCTTGCCGTACATAGAAAGTGTGACGATGCCGGCAATAGAACGTGGAATCGAGAAAAGCGGCCGGTCCAGGGCTGATTTTGAATTATCGTATTCCTGTTTTGTCATAACAGGAAGAGATGAGGAAGAGTACGCAAAGAGTAAACAGGAAGCACAGCAAAGGGTCGCCTTTTACGGATCCACCCCGGCGTATAAGGGCGTTCTAGAATCCATTGGAGTGGGCGAGCTACAATCAGAACTGAATGCTATGTCGAAACAAGGTCGATGGGTTGAAATGGGCTCACTTATCACTGACGATATTTTGCAAGAATTTGGGGTGATGGGAGCACCAGAAACTATCGCAGGTCAGATGATTGAACGATACGGTTCGTTTGTAGATAGAACTTCAGCTTCTTTCCCGATATCGGATGACAAGCAACGAGCTGAGGTCATTGCAGCTCTCAGAGCGGGCTGAAACATCCCTTAAGACCATATGGATCATATAAATTATTGATTCTATCCTGGGCTTGGTATAATTCAGGCGACAGTTTATAATTGACAACAATTATATCGTTAGCATCTGGTTTATTTGTAAAAGATATTTGTCCGTAATATATGTTACTAAAAAGCACACTGCCACGATTGCGTAACCAGAAGGGACTATAGCAGCATAAAATAAACATAAAAACAACGTTTTTGATATGTCTGTGTACCGTTCTGCAAGTCGCCAATACGTTCCACTAAAGTATGCATTTAGGCTTTGTTGTGATTCAGCTGTTTTACCAAGGCCATACCGCATCGCAAGATTATACACATCAAGTAAACGAGAGAAAGCAGGAAGCCATAAATCCATTATTAAAATTGCTTGAACTGATGTTACTAAATCGCTCTCCAAGACGGAATCGGCTGGCGTTACAAGAAACGTCAGAATTGCCGTATTGAAAAAGCGCACGATACATAATTTTGTCATTATAGAATTTTGCTTACTAGTCTCGTTTTTGTGAACTTCTAATGAACATGTAGCTTTCATAACATATGGTAGAGCCATATTCAAAACAACAATCATTACACTACTAACAACTGCAACGGCGCTATCAACATATGTATCCTTGATTCTACTTGATTGCTGTGCTCGTTCAATTGTTGATTTCTTCAAGGAGTAAATAATATTATATAAGACAAACATAATGAAAGATGCTAATCCCCATGATATTACATCTCTCGCCGTTCTTTCTGTGCTACTAACACCAATGTAATCCCATAATAAATCTGAAGGTTCAGTCGCATCATCATGATCGCATGCTTTGATAAAATCATGTGGTTCCGGTGCTTGCAAATCTTTGATGCGCTGGATTTCATGAGTGCATCCACATACATTTAGACGTTCGAAAGTATTTTTCCCATAATGTGCACAGGCAGTCCTTGCACCATCCTCTGAATCAAAAACAACGTATGCTGCTTTTGGTGTTCTTTCGAGGTCTTCCTCGATCTCGTCGTTGGTTTCTTTGATTTCTTGCAAGGCTTGAAAATACATATGTGTCCAATAATTTAAATCTCGGTCCATCATTAAATATTTTTGCTTGTATGTCTGTACAAACTCGACAGCATTCACCACATCTTTTTTTGCCGCATCCATAATTGCTTCAGCTTTCTCCTGCGTAATTTCTGGTTTTTTCTCATCTTTGATATCTTTTGCCGTTGCTTTTAACATTGC
The DNA here is from genome assembly GCA_913041025.1 of uncultured Gammaproteobacteria bacterium. The sequence goes on from CAJWGQ010000066.1 coordinate 13,179, forward strand.
CTTTTCCGCATTAACAGCTTTTCTGATAGTTTTGAACAATTTACGATTATCATATACCAGGGATATGCTAACAACAGGGTACTCTGGCATTAGCAGATCGTAAGCCTCCTTTATTTCATCAGCTGTTTTTGGCAAATAACCACTCGGTGATGTAACAACTACACTATAATCTTCCGCTGTATTATTTGCTAAATCGATTTTCTGACTTAGCTTATCATTAAATGACTTTGTAAAATATACAAATAATATCATCGCAATAGAACATAATACTTCAATAACACCTTGCAGTGCTGTTAATTTCATTCCACTCATCTGGCTAAAATCACCCATGTCAATCGATTCTCCATTACTTAAATCAATATGTGATACGGGGCATATAAAAGATGCACCACCAGTGCTATTAGAGAAAGCGACGGTGATATTTTTTGATGCCATTATGCTTGTAACATTTGATGTCCCATAATAAGTATCGTAAAGATCTTCTACTTCAAGACCACATATTCCTGGCGGTTTATATGAATCTTTACAACCAGAATTGATATATCGCTTAAATCCTGCATTGCATGCCATAACAGGTAAATTCAACAAAAATAAAACAGTGCACAGAATAGCAAATTCCAATAACTGCGAGTAATACAAACCAACACCTACTCCAAAATCATATAACGCTTTGTGGCTTTCTTTTCCACCACATATGGAATAAAGTTTATGTTGTCCTTTGTCGCCCTGTGGGATATTGTGTATATAGAATAATAA
>CAJWGQ010000067.1 GCA_913041025.1 uncultured Gammaproteobacteria bacterium
AATGGCAATCTAAACGCCCCGACGATAATGGTCGCAGAGCGAATAGCCGACCTAATTAAGTCAGAGCAAGCGTAAGTTTAAACATGGATCCAATCAGCCAAGGGACTCTCGGAGGAGCACTAGCTCAAACTATCGCAAACAGGAAAAATTTCGCAAAAGTTACTTTAATTGGATGTCTGGCGGGCATGGCACCTGACCTGGACGTACTCATTCAGTCAAACGAAGATCCCATTTTATTTCTCGAATTTCACCGACAGTTCACCCATTCACTCATTTTCATTCCGATAGGCGCCTTGATCGTGGCATCTGCGTTATTCTGGTTTGTTAAAAAGACGCTGACTTTTCACGTTGTTTACCTGGCCGCGCTCCTAGGTTACGCAACACACGCGCTGCTTGATGCATGTACCTCTTACGGAACACTATTATTCTGGCCCTTTTCCAATGTTCGCATAGCCTGGAACAACGTTTCGGTCGTAGACCCTCTCTTCACAATTCCTGCACTCATATTGGTAATCTGCGCGCTCAGCTTGAAAAAAAGACTTTACACAGCCCTCGCTCTAACCTGGTGTTTCCTCTATTTATTGCTGGGCTTCATACAACACGAAAGAACTTATCGTGCAGCCTTAGAAATCGCCAATGAACGAGAACACAACCCCCAGAGGCTCACCCTCAAACCGTCCTTTGGTAACCTCATACTTTGGAAAGCGGTTTACGAACACGAAGGACGATATCATGTGGATGCGATTCGAACTCTGGGAACGACGACTTGGTGTTCAGGCGAATCGATCGAGGTATTCAACTACGAAAAACACCTCCCAACACTAGACAGAGACAGCCAACAGGGCATCGATATTGAAAGGTTTCGTTGGTTTTCACAGGATTACTTGGGTTACGACTATCAGAGCCAGCTAGTGACTGATATTCGCTATTCCATGATCCCCAGTCAGATTAAGCCTATGTGGGGATTACAAATTAATCCGATAAAAAACCAAAGGGAGCATGCCGTCTGGATAGCCAGTCGCAATCTAGACGAAGAGCAGTTAGATTTATTCAAAGACATGTTAACGGGTAAAAGCTGTACTTAGCTTGAAATCAATAACACCCCGAAACAGGTTTTAGCTTCTTAACAAACCTATTGGTCAAAGGATAATTATCACATGCTAGAACAGCCCGACCTTTTGAAGTCGATAGCGGAAAAATTAAAATCTAAAGGACAGACTATCTCCGTCAGCGAGTCATCCACTGGAGGGTTGGTCTCGGCTGCTCTGCTCTCAGTGCCAGGCGCCTCAGCTTACTTCAAAGGTGGATCAGTAATATATACGCTAGCTTCAAGAAGGATCTTCCTGGGACTTTCCAAGAGTGATATTGAAGGCCTTGAACCCATGACAGAGAAAATGGCTCTTAAGTTCGCTGACAAAACCAGGGCAGTATTGGATTCAGACTGGGCCATCGCAGAATTAGGCATAGCGGGTCCGACAGGTTCGCCTTATGGCATTGGACCGGGCAATAGCGTAGTCGCCATCGCTGGCCCTAAAAGCAGCTCAATCAAAATCGAGACAGGAGTGAGCGATCGTGAAAACAACATGCAGGCATTTACAGAACAAGCACTGCAACTGTTGAACGAAACCCTAACCTAGCGACAACTCCAGCCAAAACTGGACAATTTATTCGCTCTGAGCCAACCTGTTGCTAAAGAGGTTAAAGGGAGAATAAAAGTGTCGCAGCAAAAAAATGTGCTCATCGCGAACCGGGGCGAAATCGCGGTTCGTATAGCCCGAGCAGCAAAAGGTCTGGGTATTAATCCGATTTCGATTTTTGCGCCAGCCGACTCAGATTCTCTCCACACGAAACTAACTGCAACAGCTGTCGAACTTTCTGGAAAGGCAAAAGACCCGGTGTCTGCGTACCTCGATTTAGACCAGATCGTATCAATCGCCAAAGAGAATCAGTGTGAACTCGTGCACCCGGGCTATGGTTTCCTTTCTGAAAACGCGGAGTTTGCGAAAAAATGCAGCGAACAAGGAATAGAATTTGTTGGCCCCAAGCACGAAGTTCTTAAGTTATTCGGAGACAAAGTCCAGGCAAGGCAACTAGCGGATTCACTCTCCATACCGACCATTCCAGGAAGCAAAGATGCCCTCGACTCTATCGAGGCAGCCAAGGAAATTGCTAAAGAAATCGGATATCCCATCATGCTTAAGGCTTCCTCAGGAGGCGGAGGTCGAGGCATGAGAGCCGTAACTAATGAAACAGAGATGGAGGAGGCCTTCGAGCGATGCGCTAGTGAGGCAAAATCTTCTTTTGGAGACGAGCGCTTATTTCTCGAAAAATTGATAGAACGTCCAAGGCATATAGAAATTCAAATTCTCGCTGACAAACAAGGCAACATACTTCACCTGTTTGAGAGAGACTGTTCCATTCAGGAGCGCAATCAGAAAGTTATCGAAATCGCACCTGCTCCGAATTTGGATTCAACACTACTAGATAAACTCTATAGAGATGCCAAAAATATCGCCAAAGAAACGGGCTACACCAACGCAGGGACCGTTGAATTTTTGGTGACCCCTGAAACTGGAGAATACTACTTTATCGAGTGTAATCCTCGAATACAGGTCGAGCACACGATTACAGAGGAAATTACCGGGGTAGACCTGGTGGAAACGCAATTCCGAATTTCGTTGGGAGAAACGCTTGCCTCAATGAATCTCGACACATTCAATGACAACACTCGTCCCTCAAGTTTCGCTATACAGGCGAGGGTAGTATCCAAAGGAAACGGCACTTTACTTTCATATCGCGAACCCTCGGGGCCCGGTGTTCGAGTTGACAGTGCTGCATACCCGGGGCTCACACCGCCAACTTTTTTTGACCCCCTACTAGCCAAGTTGATCTGCTCCTCTAACTCAAGCGGCAGCTTTGAATCGGCGATACAAAGGACAATTAACAGCATTGACGAATTTTACATCGACGGCCTACCAACCAACCTCTCCTCGCTAAAAGCCATATTATCGTCCGAGGAACTAGCAAACGCCGATGCGAGAACCGATCTCATTGAAAGTTCTGGCTTAACGGCTAATACTAAAGAGGATTCTCGCAGTCCAGCGATCGACCTATTTGAAAAGAAATCTCCTAGCTCAACATCTCCCCTAACAAAGACAGCTACTGGTCTGGCTTCCAACCAACCTGCGCTAGACTTCGACCCAACTCATCAAGCAATTGAATGCCCTATGGCGGGCGCTGTTATTGATCTCAATACCGAAATTAAAGATCAGGTGAAAGCAGGCGACACTCTCATGGTTATCAGCGCGATGAAAATGGAGACCTCGGTTACCGCTCCATGTAATGGACAAATTACGGCTGTGCTCGACCTCGCAATCGGAGACACGGTCGTGCCAGGTCAGATAGTTGCTGCGATTCTTCCAGAAGGTGGAACCCTCGAAGACTCGATTCCAGAAGAACAAACCTGGACACCACTGCTTCGTGAAGTGAGTACTCTTCAAAGTATCGCTCACAAGCGCTTTGCTTCTGACACAAAGGACCCCGGTGTATTGCGACAAAGATCCAGAAATAAAATGACTTGTCGTGAACGGATTGACCTGCTTCTGGATTCCGATTCCTTTCGAGAAGTCGGCAGCCTCGCTGGCTTTGCCTCCTACGACGAGGACGGTGGAATCTCAGACTTTACACCTGCAAACCACGTCGGTGGATGGGGCACAATTAATCAACGAACTACCATCGTCTGCGCCGATGATTTCACATCGAGAGGAGGTCATTCCGATGGCGCGATAGGACAGAAAAGCGGTTATCTAGACAGGCTCTCGATGGAACTAAAAGTCCCATCTGTCAGGTTACTGGACGGCTCGTCTGGGGGCGGTTCAGTCGCGAGCATGGTGCCACAACAAAAAAAAGATGGCGAAAGCGACGCGGAGGAGAGTTCAGGGGCAATCAAGGCAGGCAAGCCAAGGGTTTCGGGCGGAGGCGGATCTTTTCTACCTGGCCATCTGGGCAGTGCTATGTTCACCAACCAACTATCTACTGTGCCAGTGGTTAATATGCTCCTGGGCAGCGTCGTCGGTCTTGGGGCGGCGAAAGCCGTCCTAGGCCACTTCTCAGTAATGGTCAAAGATATATCGCAGCTGTTCGTCGCGGGACCGCCAGTAGTTAGCCACGCGATGGGTTACGACATTACCAAAGAAGATCTCGGCGATTGGAGAATCCACTGTACTAACGGTTCGGTAGACAATTTAGCCGAGACCGAAGAAGAAGCCGTCGAGATGACCAAGCAATTTCTCTCTTACTTACCATCTAGCGTCTATGATGTTTCTCCTCGACAAGCGGTAGGTAACGGTGACCCCGCGGATCGAAGAGAGGAGGAACTCCTGACTTTGATTCCTCGAAAAAGAACCACCACCTTTGACGTGAGAAAAGCCATTCGACTGATGGCGGATAAACACTCTTTTTTCGAAATCGGTTCGCTCTGGGGAACAGATCAGGTCACAGGTTTTGTTCGATTCAATGGCTACCCTTTAGGAGTTATCGCTTCAGACAGCAGGCACGAAAATGGCGGGGCTCTCACGGCGGACGGCTGCGACAAACTGACGCGGCACTTGGACCTATGCGACTTGTTCCATATCCCAGTGCTCAATCTGGTCGACAACCCCGGGTTCGCAGTAGGCGTCGAACATGAAGCACGAGGCACCATTAGAAAAGGAGGCGAGTGGATGGTCGCTTTTTCTCAAATCAAAGTACCTATATTCACTGTTATCATGAGAAGAAGTTTCGGAGTCGCCGGCAATAATTTCGCTACTCCCGTCTCGAGGCCCGTTGTGAGAGTCACCTGGCCCGCAGCCGATGTCGGCGGGATACCACCCGAAGGAGGAATAGAAGCGGCTTACAAACGCCAACTGGCAGAAGCAGAGGATCCAACAGCGTTGCGAGCAGAATTGGAAGCTCGAATAGAAAGCGCCAGAGGACCCATCGGGCCACTTAGTCGATTCCAGATGGAGGAGATGGTTGATCCCAGGGATACGCGACGATTGATTTGTGAGTGGGTCGACAACGCATACAAAATAGCAGAACAGCAGGCTCAGCATGGAGCAAGACCACTACAATTTAGGCCTTGAAATTATTACCAAGACACTGCGGCTGACCTATTTCCTCCTCTGTCTTTAAGATCACCGAAAGGATAAGCTATTTGAAACTCAATCGAGCGAGCCAATGACCGAAGGGCCACTATCACGCGTTACCATTCTTGATCTCACCGATGAGAGGGGAATTTACGGCGCGAAGCTCCTAGCTGATCTGGGAGCTAACGTTATCCGGCCTGAACCGTTGACCGGAGATCCCTTGAGAATGCGTGGGCCTTTTATTCAAACCACAGACCAGGGAAAAAAATCCATATGGCACGCTTATTTTTGCTCCAGTCGGCGATCCATAACTTTGGACTTAGATGATGCTGAGGGCTTAGAACAGTTTGATTTGCTACTAACGAAAGCTGACATTGTTCTCACTTGCCCAGGCGCATTTGGAGTTGAAGAGTCAAAAGAAATCGTACGAGATAAAAATCGGGAAGAACTAGTCTTTATAGACACCTGTTCTTTCAGACCCGGTTGCGAGTGGGCAGACTATCAAGCTCCAGATATCGTAGCCGGTGCTCTGGCTGGACAAATAGCCACTACAGGAGATGCCGATACGGCTCCCCTGAAAAACTTTGGCGAATTAAATTTCATGGTTTCCGGCGCTTATACTGCGATATCAGCACTTTCAGCACTATACAATCGCCGCGCGACAGGATCAGGACAGCGCGTAGAAGTATCCGTTCACGAATGCATCGCCTCGTGTCTGGAACACGTGTTCATGTTTTATTGGTATGGAGAGGCAATGGAGCACCCAGATGGGAGGGTACTACCTCGCCGAGGCTCTCTCCATTGGTCAAATGCCTATGATGTCATGAACGCGGAGACCGGTAGCATCATGGTCACGCCAACACCGGATTTCGACAAGCAATTAACCTGGATGATTGAAGAAGACATTCACGACGATTTGATAGACCCTCAATATTTAGAACCTGAAAACCTGCGACTGCGGGTTGAAAAAACCATGAACCAGCTCCGCGACTGGGTGGCCACAAAAAATGCTGAAGATCTTTTTTTTGAAGCACAGGAAAGGCACATGCCCTATGGGTTAGTGTTGCCAATAGAACAGGTCGCAGAAAATCCGCAACTCATTGCTAGAGACTGGTTCGTCCCCTATCAAATTGGCGAACACAAAACCTTATCAACGGGCGCTCCTTACCATTTTTCTGATACTCCTTGGCAATTGGGCGAATACAAATCGATAAACGAAGACCAAGTCGATATCTTAAACGAGATAGGTTGGAATTCTTGACATGGCGCGACCACTCGAAGGGCTAAAAATTCTGGATTTCACTCACGTGCTCGCCGGGCCCTTTGCAACACGAATACTGGGTGATATGGGCGCCGATGTCGTAAAAATAAATTCTCTGGATCGCGCCATCGGAGCAAATGATCCCATACACCCTTACTACATCATGTGGAATCGCAACAAAAGAGCCCTCGCATTGGACATGAGCAATGAGTCAGCCAGGAAAACTTGCAAAGAGCTCTGCGAGAAAGCGGACATCGTGATAGACAATTTCTCAGTCGGAGTTCTAGATCGCTGGGGAGTCGGCTACGACACAATCAGTCAGGTCAACAGTAAGGTCATATACGTCCAGATGTCGGGAATGGGCGACGGAGGCCCTTGGTCCAAATTCGTGACCTACGCGCCAACGATTCACGCTCTGTGTGGTCTTACTCACACAACAAGCGTGAAGAACCGGCAAGATATCGGTATTGGTTTTTCATACAACGATCACCAGGCTGGTCTGCATGGTGCTGTGGCAATACTGGCAGGCCTCGAGTCGCTCCAGCATTCTGGAAAGGGCCAGCGAATAGACATTTCTCAGTTCGAGGTAGGCGTTAATTTTGTAGCGCCAAGCCTTGTCGATCATTTTTCAAATAACACGATCACCGAACCAGTAGCCAATGATCTTCCCTACGATGAAGTCGCTCCACATGGAGTCTATCCCTGCTCATCAGACGGAGAAGGGATCAAGGGCGAAAATTGGATCGCTATAGCCTGCATGACCGACGACCAATGGCGTTCTCTCAAAAACCTCCTGGGGAATCCTGAGTGGGCAGAACAAGATTCTTTTTCGACAATGAGCCTTCGCTACACAAACTGTCGAGAACTCGATTCGCATATCCAAAATTGGACCAAAACGCAGGAAGCCTATTCGCTCATGGAAACCTGCCAAAAAGCCGGAGTACCAGCCGGAGTAGTCCAGTCGGGAGCCGATCTTGCGAATAGAGACCCTCAATTGAGAAGTAGGGAATTTCTCTTCGCTTTTGACGAACTCCACGGAGAGGTGGGGCAGACTTTCGGAGACAAGCTTCCTATCAAGTTTGAGAAAACACCTTGCGAAAGCTACATTCGGTCAAGGTCTCTCGGAGAAGATAACGAAAGCGTACTTAAGGATTGGCTTAACCTGTCGCCAAAGGAGATAGATGAAAACAAATCCGAAGGCTGGCTAAATTAACAATTACACCCAAACTTAAAGAGTTAGATTATGGAAGCGGTCATACAGGTCTCTCAGGCACTCAAACCTAAATTTGAAGAGCTCATCTCATACCTCGACGACAGTCAGCAAGTCGCCGCCAGCGCTTTCTTCACTGACCTGTTAATCAAGTTGATCGCAGTCAAAGAAGAGGAACAACTGTTGAGTCTTTTCATGGAATTGTCGACCACCGCTTTCATTGGCCTTGAATTTGACGATTTTTCTGCTCAACTTATCGACGAGATTTTGTTGCACGCGCAAGAGGTCTCGGCGACCTTCGCTGTAGACTCCTCTCAAACTCATTAAAGTAGCTGTAGATCGGTAACCAGCCAGGATTCTCGACTATTTTGTCGCTCTGGCTTTTTCTAATTTCGTTACTAATCGGTCTATCGCGTTAGAGAACTCCTGAACATGTTTTTTGTTGAGGGCAGAAGGCCCTCCTGAAACGACGCCACTGTCACGCAGATCTTCCATCAGATCCCTTCGCGACAAGTGGGACTTAATATTTTCCTTGTCATAAACGGTTCCCCGAGGATTGATGGCGAATCCTGCTTTCTGAATTACGTCGTTTGCCAAAGGTAAATCACCTGTGACCACCACATCTCCTTCGGACATTAGAGCGATTATTTCATTGTCCGCTTCATCGAACCCCTTACCCACCTGTTTCGCACTCACAAATCGGGAGTTAGGCGTTTTTACAAAGTGATTGGACACCAACACCAAATCGACTTGGCGCCTGTCAGCCAGTCGAAAAAGCACATTTTTAATCAAATTCGGACAGGCATCTGCATCAATCCAGATCTTGAAAGAGCTAGTCACTTTCGTCACTCCAGCGCACCCTCGTCAGCCAATTAATCATCGCAATTTTAGCACCAATAATTTTGAGTTGATCGACACTCGTCAACAGCCCTAAGATTGAGATCAATCACTACTTCAGTGGCTTCGATAAGCACGATGAGTTTTTAACGGCCCTTGAATTGGCGATTCTTTGATTTTCTTGGCAAACTAATCGTTGAGAGGCTTTCAGGAATTAAAATGAGCGATTCAAAAAATGACAATCAATTCGATGTAGTAGTTATAGGAGCCGGGTTTGCGGGCATGTATATGCTTCATAAGCTTAGAGCGACTGGTTTGAAAGTAATCGTGCTGGAAGCTGGGTCTGATGTTGGAGGTACCTGGTATTGGAACAGATACCCTGGAGCAAGATGCGACGTACCTTCCATGGAGTACTCCTATAGTTTCTCCTCTGAACTCCAACAGGACTGGGACTGGTCCGAGGTGATGGCTGGACAACCTGAGATATTAAAATACGCCGAGCACGTTGCTGACCGATTTGATCTTCGAAAAGACATAAAATTCGATACTCGGGTCAAGTCGGCCCACTACAAAGAAGCTAATCAAAATTGGTTAATCCATACAGAAGATGGAGCTGCTTATGAGAGCAGGTACTGCATCATGGCTACTGGATGTCTGTCTGTAACCAATACGCCAGAAATCCCAGGCGCCGAAAACTTCGACGGACCAATCTACCACACAGGCCAATGGCCTCATGAGGGTGTAGACTTTAGTGACGTTTCTGTTGGGATTATCGGCACAGGTTCTTCAGGCATCCAAGCTATCCCGGTCGTTGCAGAGCAAGCTAAACATTTAACGATTTTTCAGAGAACACCTAATTATACGATGCCTGCTTATAACAAACCGTTGACATCGGAATTCAGGGAAAAAGCCCGAGCAAATTACGATCAAATTCGAGCCGACCAAAGAGCGTCCTTAGCAGGCATCGTCAGCTATGGCTTCGGTTTCGGCGGAGCCGATCTGGTTGAACCCACAGATACTCTCAAAAATACGACCCCAGAAGAACGCGCAAAACTGGTCGAGGAACAGGGTTTTGGCGCATTCAGAACCTTCCTCGACGTTGGGCTAGATCCTGATGCTAACGAGATGGCTTGTGAAATGTACCGTCAACATTTAGCTACGATAATAGAAGATCCAAAAACTGCCGAAGGGCTAATGCCAAGAAACTACCCAATTGGGTGTAAACGCCCAGTAATAGACACGGATTACTATCAAACCTTTAACCGAGATAACGTGACACTTGTTGACCTTCGCCAGGGCGGTATACAGCAAGTCACCTCGACGGGCGTGGCCACTGACCAGGGGCATTACGAGGTTGATGCTTTAATCTACGCGACCGGTTTTGACGCAATGACAGGCGCTCTAGAGCGCATAGACATCAAAGGGAAAAACGGAAAGTCGATCAAAGAAGAATGGCACGCGGGTCCAAGAACCTATTTAGGCCTCCAAATACACGGGTTTCCCAATATGTTTACCATCACGGGCCCCGGCAGCCCTTCCGTGCTAAGCAATATGATGGTCTCTATCGAACAGCACGTGGATTGGATAGCAGACTGTATAGGTCATCTAGAAGACAATCAGGTAAGAGCAATCGAGCCAGAAGAACAAGCCGTCAATGATTGGATATTACATGTGAACGAAGTGGCAAAGGGCTCCATGTTTACCGCGCCAAGTTGCAATTCCTGGTATCTTGGGGCCAACATTCCCGGCAAACCGCGGATATTTATGCCATATGTAGGAGGCGTGGGAGAATACCGAAACCGCTGCGATGAAATCGTAGCGGAAGGCTATTCGGGTTTCACCCTATCCAAGTAAAGTTTTACCGAGGTTCTCCATAGATATCGACTTGATCGTACCTCAACCAGCTGACATCGTATCCTGAAGTTCTATCAAAGGACTGTGGACTACTCCAATGGGTTTTAACGCTGTCATCAAAATCTGAAGGGAGCTCACCAGAGGTCCTCTTAGATAATTCATCATGTAATGGAGCAAAAATTCTCGCGAGCTCAGTAGGCATCGCTCCTTTACCGGATGGCGAGGATTGCTCTACGGGCGGCTTCCCAGAGTCTTCGTCCGCAATAAACGCTTCTTTGCTGTAGGCTTTTTGTTCAGTCTGATCTTCTTCTGTCATCGAAGCATTTACCGTTCTGCCCACCGGCACGACCGGCACGTATTCGCCCTTTGTGAGCTGATCAGCCGGTCCAAGATCATCGGGTAAAGGTCCAGCTCCAACAGCGACCTCTCCGTGATCAAACCGAGCCCAGAAACCTCCGTGGGAACCATCCGGAAACGCATAAGCCGGCGTGTTGATAAATTCTTCAGAAAAAGTAAATTGGATGTCCTTGATCGACTCGGCATATTTTTCGCTTTTCGCTCGAGATGAGAGGACAAATCTGGCTGAGTTAACCCACTCCGATGTCATAAACGTAAAACGAGGCATTGTTCGATAGGCCATCGCGTCATGCATAGAACGCAGAACAACCGCCAACACCGGATGATCGCTCATCTCGCCATGCAATTTCCAGCGAGACAATCGAGCTAGTCTATCCTGAGCTTGCTTTACCAGAGCAGGATCGTTCCCATAATTCAAAATTCTGGAAAAATTGCTAATGACAGAATGGTCTCCTTCCATTTTGTAATCGCAATCCTGATCGTCAAGCTCTCCTGCAGAAACTTCAACTGAATCATTATTGAACCTGGCATGCCATGCCACCTTATCACCACAGCGGAGATACGCCGGAGGGTTGTGGGCCACCTCGCAAAAAACGAACTCGCCCAAGTCAGAGAGACCATTTTTATGTTTATCTACTGCCCGGACCATCTCTTCATTAGCTACAGAGACCCACTCTTCCGAGCCAAAAGTCAGATCACCAATTCCTTCGGGCATCACCGCGAGCAACGTCGAAGCCTGTTTACCACTATTACTCAATTTCCCACCTCCATCATGTCAAACTCTTGCCTAATTACGACTATATCCAAATCTATCATCTCAGGGTACTTGAACTATTCAAACAAGCGAGCGCCTGCTAAATTCTCCCTAAGAGGAAAAGATATAAAGGGGAAGTCATGGTTAACGAGCCAATTAAACCTGGAGATGGCCCAATAGCGATAACAGGAGCCAGTGGTTATATAGGTTCATGGATCGTACGAGACTGCGTCGAGCAAGGCTATACCGTACATGCCTGTGTAAGAGACAAGTCTAGGCCCGACAAAGTCGATCATCTCGCCTCATTAAATAAGTCCGGTCCAGGGCAGGTGATTCTGTTTGAAGCTGATCTCTTTAAGAGAGGCAGCTATGACAGCGCCTTTGAGAGATGCTCCGCGGTCATTCATGCAGGCGCAACCGTGGGATACAATCGCGAAACACCTCAAGAGGTATACGATGGGTGCTTTACTGAAAATGATCATGTTCTCGAGTCGGTTATTGAAGCTACCACGATACGCCGTTTTGTGTTCACCAGCTCCTTTGCAGCAGTAGGCCACCCTAGACCTGAAGGCTATGTATTCACAGAAAAAGACTGGTGCGGAGATAATCTCGAGGGTTACAAAGGCAATTGGTCGGAAACTAGGATCCCGGAAAATAGAGACATAGCTTATGCAATGGCAAAAGCGAATACCGAAAAAATGATTTATCAAGCCGCTTCGGAAAATGGCTCCTTCAATGCAATGGCCATACTTCCACTGCATGTCATCGGGCCTCTCATGTGCGAAAATCATGACCAAGGATGGAGTTGGCAAAATTGTATGAAGCAAATGGCTCAAGGCAACCCTTACAAGAAGACCAAGGGCGGGCGAATGCTTTGGAATAACGTTGACGTAAGAGATGTCGCCAGAGCTCACAGGTTATGCATTGAGACTTCCAATAGTGGTAACGGAAGCCGCTACATCCTTTCGGCAAGCGACCCTTCAGGAGAGCTATTTACCTGGGAACTCCAACAGATGATGCAGCAAATATTCCCAGATATTCAAACGATTGGTGGCGAAGAGATGTCCGATGGTAAACCGGCTAAACCCACCTACAATTCTCCCAGGTCTTATTGCACTTTAGCGAGAGAAGAACTTGGATTGCAGACCTACTCGATTGAAGACACAGTCAAGGCCACAATTGATTCCTATTATCAATTAGGCCTCTTAGTAAAGTAAAAAAACTTCAGAATGATATTTAAGGAAAAACAATGACCTGGACACCTGGAGAACTCCCTAAACTCGATGCCCCCGAATCTCAAGGCTTGTCAGAGGACAGGTTGGGTTTAATTGACGCTTACTTACAAGGATACATCGATCAGGAAAAACTGGCGGGTTCATCCTTTGCAGTTACCCGAAGGGGTCAGCTTGTTTATTACAAAGCCTTTGGAAACGCCAATAAAGAAAGTAATCAACCCATGCAAAGCGACACCATACATCGCATTTATTCCATGTCTAAGCCGATTACTTCGGTCGCTCTACTCACTCTTTATGAACAAGGGAAGTTTCAACTAGATGATCCTATAGAAAAGTACCTTCCCGAATTCAAAGACATGCAGGTACTTACCGCTGGGACGCCTGCCCTGCCGGTAACGCGTCATGCTAGAGACTCAATCACTCCTAGACAAATCATGACCCATACCGCTGGCCTCACTTACGGGTTTGAAGGCGTGCCCAACGCGGTGGATCAAATGTACCGTTATAATAAAGTTGGAGACTTTGAAGACGACCTCACAGCATTCAGTCAGAAAATCGCTCAATTGCCGCTGAGATTCGATCCCGGTTCATCATGGAACTACAGTTACGGCACCGACCTCCAAGGAAGATTGATCGAGGCTTTGAGCGGAATGGATTTTGAATCCTATCTGCAGCAACATCTCTTCGACCCTCTCGGTATGGTCGACACAGGTTTTGTCCTGCCCGCTAGCAGCGTCAATCGCTTCGCAACGAACTACGCTCGCCCTGCGGGTCCGCTGGTTCCTTTTGAGACCCCTGATTCAAGTCCCTATCTGGAAAATAGGTCATTTAAGTCCGGAGGCGGAGGGCTAGTGTCCACGCTGCCTGACTATCTGCGCTTTGGACAGATGCTAGCAAACAAGGGTGAGCTGGATGGGTCTCGCATACTGAGTAGAAAAACAGTCGAATATGCCACACAAAATCATCTGCCTGACAACAAAGATATGGAGTCGATGGGCGCGGGCGGTTTTTCCGAATCAGCTTTCAAGGGCGTCGGTTTTTGCTTGCTGGGTTCTGTATGTATTAACCCTGCTGCAGCACCAAATATGCAATCAATGGGTGATTACGGTTGGGGTGGCGCTGCCGGCACCAGGTTTTGGGTTGACCCTCAGGAAGACATAATGTGTGTTTTCATGACTCAATTCATGCCCGGAGGACGCTACCC
>CAJWGQ010000068.1 GCA_913041025.1 uncultured Gammaproteobacteria bacterium
TAAAAGGGGCTGCTTCCTTGTCGGCTTATAACGCGACAAAAGGAGGCGTGAGACTCTTAACCAAAGGTGTCGCTCTTGAATGTGCTAATAATCGCTGGCCAATACGGGTTAATTCCGTTCACCCTGGAATTATTGAGACGCCGATTTGGGATAAAATAAACCCGGAGGTATTCCAGGGCGGAGCAAATATCATTGACCGTGAAGAGATGGCGGAACTTAGTGTGCCAACCGGGCAGTTAGGTTATCCATTGGATATTGCGAACGGAGTATTATTCCTTGCCAGCGATGAATCTAGATATATGACCGGCACTGAGTTAATCATTGATGGTGGCTTGTGTGCATAGTTTCTTTTAATTCGTTTGAGAAGCCGGAGTTAGTCGTTGAGCAATTTCACGAAACTATTTGGAATTTTTATTGGTTAGTCTTACTGTTAAGTCAATTGCAGTACTGAGAAAGAATGAGAGGGATTTATGAGTAACGCGGACGTAATTATTGAGATCTTGGCACAAGAGGGAGTCGAATATTTGGCGGGTTTCCCAAACAACCGGCTGTTTAACTCTGCTGCAGCGCATTCGATTCGACCGATAATCGCAAGGACAGAAAGAGTAGCGATTAATATGGCGGACGCGTACACCAGAATGCATAACGGAAAGAAAATAGGGGTGATTGCTGTTCAAGATGGTCCTGGTATCGAAGCGAGTTTTTCTGCGGTTGCACAAGCCTACGGCGACAACACGCCAATTCTAATGCTTCCGGGTGCGCATTCCCTTGCGATGCAGGATTATGATCCTCAGTTCATGGCTTCTCGTTCATTTAAAGACATTACAAAGATGGCTGGATTAATAAATGATGCCGGGTCCATATCGAGAAAGTTTGAAATGGCTTTTTCCGCATTAAAAAATAGCAAGAGCGGACCCGTGTTACTTGAAACGACAGTTAATGTGCTTTGGGGTCAAAGTGACGAAGAATCCAAAAAAGAGTACCGGTCGCCGGCGGGGCATCGGTCCATGGCGGATCCTGATGATGTGGAGAGAATCTTGGATACGTTGTTGGATGCTAACAATCCGATAATTATTGCTGGCCATGGCGTATTGTACGCTGAGGCTTGGGATGAGCTTAGGCAGCTGGCTGAGTTACTTCAGATTCCCGTGACAACTTCGCTCTTAGGAAAAAGCGCTTTTCCAGAAAATCATGATTTAGCCCTTGGAGTCTCTGGTCGAACAATTACCAAGGCCGCTGGTCATTTTGCTAATGAATCTGATTTCATTTTGGGAATCGGAACCAGTTTTACTATTAATGATTTCACCGCAAGGATGCCAAAAGATGCAAACCTGGGTCAGATCACAAATGCTTCATCAGATATTGCCAAGTGTAGACCGGTGTCTTGTGCAGCCGTAGGCGATGCTAAATTGGTGTTGAATCAGTTAATCGAAGCTGCAAAAAAACGTGTGGGCCAGGAAGGCCGAGAAACTGCAGTGGAAACCATTGAAGAGATTAAAAAGCTCAAACAAGAATTTTTTGACGAATGGTCTGATCGTCTGCTTTGTGATGATCCGGGTCCAATCTCTCCCTATCGGGTGATCCACGAAATGAATACTCTCTTCGACAAGGGAAAGACAGTGGTTACCCACGATGCGGGTAATCCTCGTGATCAAATAGTGCCTTTTTATGAGACTCATACACCTAGAGGTTATTTAGGGTGGGGTAAATCCACGCATCTAGGCTCTTCTTTGGGCATGGCTTTGGGTGGTAAGTTAGCAAAGCCAGATTGGTTATCAGTGAACTTCATTGGGGATGCTGGGTTTGGACAGACAGCTAACGATTTTGAAACTGCAGTTCGATCAAATCTGCCCATTCTCACGGTGTTGGTAAATAATGGGGTGATGGGCGGCTACGGTGCTTATATGCCTGAAGCGGTAGAGAAATATCAGTCGAGCTCATTAGGGGGGGATTACACGGGTATGGCGATCGCGATGGGTGGTCATGCGGAACGAATAGAAAAAGCGTCCGATGTTCGCGAGGCGCTCGAACGAGGGATTAAAAAGACCGAGGAAGGAGTGCCAACTCTTCTCGAATTCATTACCAAAGAAGAGCCTGTATTGGCCATGGCAAACAAATGGGGGATGTGAGTCTCCCAATCTTGGATAGAGTACGAAATTAACCAAGGTTGATGATAGTTGGGCATAGATCTTCACTGTCATAGCACGCACTCAGATGGTAGCCTTTCACCAACTGATTTGATTAAGCTTGCTTTAACCAACCAAGCCACAATGATTTCCATCACCGATCACGACACGGTATCGGCATACAGAGATTTACCCAGCGAAATTGGTCTGCACCTTGTCCCTGGTGTTGAGTTTTCCAGTGCCTGGCGAAACTTAGATGTTCATGTCGTTGGTTTGAATGTTGACCCCTATGCGGTAGATATGACCTTGGTTTGTAACGAACAAGCAAAGCGACGATTAAGAAGAGCCGAAAAGATAGCCAAAAAACTACTCTCAAAGAAACTGATTGGATCGGTTGATGCAGCTTTGGAGGGTGTCAAAAAAATTGCCAAGGGTGGCACAATAGGTCGGCCTCACTTTGCTCAGTATCTCGTGGAGATGGGTTCATGTTCAGATACTGGTGCTGCGTTTAAGCTATATTTGTCTGCGGGAAAAATAGGAGATGTTAAGGACGAATGGCCTCATATGAGGGAGGTGGTTGGATGGATTAAATCGTTAGGAGGAGTTCCAGTACTTGCACATCCAGCGAAATATAAAGCCAGCCTTTCAAAACTGGTATCCATGGTCGAGGATTTCAAATCATTTGGAGGTCGATCGATTGAAGTTGCCTCCGGTTATCAAAATCCCGAGACAACCAAACTGCTTGCTGGCATATGTACACGGTTCAGTCTGAGCGCTTCATGTGGGTCGGATTTTCATTCTCTGGAGAAACGATGGTCTCAGTTGGGTAAAACCCAGAATCTTCCTGCGGTCTGTAAACCTGTTTGGGATGAATGGTCCTGAACTAAACTGTTGTTTAGGGAAGGCTCCCTGACTGTGTAAAGATGTGTGGGCAGGTTTATCCAAGTCTCTTTCGCGATGCTGACAATGCTAATTTTATGCTGGAGGAGTTTTTTATGACACTCCTTAGGGATACCTCAACTACATATTCTATTCGGTTTTTAATATCGCCAACTCCCTGAAAGACGCCGGAGATGATCAGGTTAAGGATAGTCTCTCTCGCCAATCCAACCGGAATGTCTCTGAACTCCTCGTTATTTACGCCTTCTTTTATGATTTCATCGAGATATTTACCGATTTTTGTGTATTTTGTTTTTGCGGCGGTGAATTGGGATGCTTCATAGGGCCAACTGATCCAGAACTGAGCACTATAGGGTGACTGTACAAGTTGGTAGCAAACTCGGAATATAAACGAGGCCAAAGTGACCGCTCGAGTTGAACTCTGTTTCCTTTCTTCCGAGATGATATGAACTAGCGGATCGAGTATCGCGTCTCCTAGTGCCAAAATAATTTCCTCTTTCGACCTGAAATGCCGATATAGACCGGGTTGGCTTATACCGACGGCTTCTGTGATCTCACGTGTTGATGTGCCGACATAGCCTTGTCTGGAAAAAAGTTTCGCGGACTCGATTAGGATTCTCTCTCTCGTTCCTGATGGTTCGATTGGGTTGGCTTGGGTGTTTTTAGTTCGCATACTTGTTAGCGCGAGTTTTGATACGGGCATTCTCGGTATTCTCCTCAAAATTATAACAAAGTCTGATCTGAAGTTCTGGCTATAGTAGTCTGAGACTAAGACCGGTTTGCAGAATGGAATCGAGGGATGGTGTCGATGCATACCTCTTCCTTTAAAGCAAAGAATTCAACTATTATCTGTTGGAGAGGCGGGGATTTCAGATTTCAGTAGATTTGACAGGAGTTTAGTCTGGTCCTGAATAAATCTTATCTTAGGGAGGTTTCGGTGAAAAAAGAGAAAGTGGTTGGCACTGGTGGCGAGTTGTTAATGCATCAGCTAGTAGCTCAAGGGGTAGAATACGCGTTTACCAATACAGGAAGTGCCGAAGCGGGTTTTTTTGATGCTTTTTTAACCGTTCCGGGGGTTCAACCGATTCTGTTGCTGAATGAATCGTTAGTACTATCTGCGGCTGATGGTTATGCGAGAGCCAGTCGCAATCCTGCCTTTGTTAATGTTCATTTGGCGGCAGGAACCAGACAAGGGTCTGGTCAGCTATTCAACTCACACTTTGATGGTGTTCCAATGGTTGTTACGGCAGCCTTACGGGATAATGGCTCCTTTGGAGACCACGGCACCCTTGCCGTGAGTAGTGGATTCTCTCAGATGAGTATGGTCCAGGATGTTACTAAGAAACGTTGGGAGGTTCGCGATGCTAAAGGTATTCCCATGGCGACTAGAAGAGCCTTTAGCGAAGCGTTGACGATGCCCTCTGGGCCAGTTTATCTGGCGTTTTCAGGCGAGGCGCTCGACGAGAAGGGTATCGAAGCGACAATTGAACCCGGGCGCCCTTTAAATATGGGGGTTGCTCCGGATGAGGATACTCTTGATCAGATTCACGATGCACTACTAAACGCTGAAAACCCCTTGTTGGTAGTTGGTCCAGATATACAACAAGCGTCTGCCCAGCAAGAGATTTTAGAGCTAGCTGAAAATTATGGCTTGCCCGTCGCGGTCGGTTTTTTTGACTATGGTTCCTTTCCTAGGAGTCATCCAAACTTTCAAGGGATGGTGGATGCTTTGCCACCTGATGATTACGACGTCGTCTGTTGCGTTGGATACCGACCTAATACTCGAGCCAACGCCACTGACGAAAGATTTCCGAGTGCTTTCAAAATTGGTATTGGACATGATTCAGCGATGTTGAACGGCTCCTTTGCACTGGATGTTAGCCTTTGGTCTGATGTGAAGTCTGGGCTCTCGGCTGTCAACAACAAGTGGAACCCTGGGGACAGTAATCTTCATCACCTGTCCAGTCGAAAAGCGAAACTGGCTTCGAATGCACGTGAGCGTATTGATGCTCAAAATGCTCGTGCGGCAAATGAGTCACACGCTAATCCTATCCACCCTGATTTCTTGGGTTATCGAATGGGTGAGGTTCTGGCAAAAAATACGACGGTAGTGTCAGAAAACTTTATGGCAGCTGACCACTTGATGCCCTTTGGTTTTGCGCAAGATGAATGGCGCTTGGTTCGTGCTTATGGTGGCAGTCTGGGTTACGGGGTTGGTGCTGCGGTTGGTGCTCAGTTAGCAAGCCCTGACCGACCAGTTGTGTTAAGTATTGGTGACGGTTCGGTGATGTATAGCTCTTCTGGTTTTTGGACGATGGCGAGATACGGTTTACCTATTTTGACTGTGGTTTGGAATAACATGAATTATCAAACGGTGAGAACTAACTTCGCTCGCTGGGGTGGCAATATGGCCGAGATGAACAAATATCCTGAGACATTTTTGGGTGATCCTGAGATTGACTTCGTTTTGTTAGCCAAAGCACAAGGTATCGAAGGCCAGCATGTGAACGAGCCCGGTGATCTCGACAAAGCGCTTAAACGTGCTAAAGAAGTACAAGCTTCTGGGGAGCCTTATGTGCTGGACGTGCACATTACCAATGTCGGCGCCGGCGCAGATCAATCGTGGTATAAAGCGTTTAAATTGAATACTATTTAGAAAGATGAATTAACAATCGGAGAGCACTATGCAGCACGCGCTTCAGGTAGAGATTCTAAAAGAGTTGATGACTCAGCTCGATGAAGGAAAAAACGTTGACGCTGGGGTCCAATATAGAATGCCGACAACATCCTATGTTTGTCCGGAAATGGCGACGCTTGAGAAGAAAGAGTTTTTTCAGAATCATCCGCAATTAATTGGGTTAACTAACGATCTGCCAGAACCAGGTTCTTTCTTTACGCTCGATGATTTTGGAACTCCTATTTTGGCTACCCGAGATAAAGAAGGTAAGTTCCACGCTTTTTTGAACGCTTGCAGGCACCGCTCGGTTAAAGTGGCCTCTGAGGAAAGAGGTAAGAAGTCCGTGTTTATGTGTCCGTTCCATCACTGGAGTTACTCAAACAAAGGCGATCTAATGTCGATTCCGGATGAGGATCACTTTGGTTCTATTGATAAGTCATGTCATGGGTTAATCGAATTACCTGCGGTTGAACACGGTGGATTACTTTGGGTGCACCCGAAGGCAGACGGTGAAATCGATTTAGATAAACTTTTAGGAGAATTGGGCCCTGAACTTGATTCCTTTGGTATGGAAAATCACCTATACCAGGGAAGTTCAACAATTGATAAGCGCCTCAACTGGAAGTTCGCGAATGACACCTTTGGTGAAACCTACCATTTCGCGAAATTGCACAAGGACACGCTCGGTAGGATATTTTATGGAAATAATCTGCACTTCAAGGAATTCGGCCGCCATCATCGTTTTGTGACCGCCAGTCGAGGAATCGATCAGTTGAGACAAATGCCCGAGTCGGAATGGGAAATTAATCATGGAACTTTTGTGCTGTATCACCTGTTTCCAAATATTCAGTTGGTTGTTGGCCCCCATACCACGACGCTGATTCGCATATACCCTCATGAGGAAGGTCCTAGTCGATCAGTTACAAAGATTAGTTTCTATTACTCTCAAGCCGCCATGGATTACGCCGCTGAGCAAAACGTGAGGGCTGAAGAAGTCGATGTCTATGACCCAGATGGGCGCGACGCCGGGCCAAACTTAGAGGGTTCGCGTGAAGTTTTTCGTAGCACGATCGAACAAGAGGACTACGATATGGGCGAGATGCAACAAAGAGCCGCTGAAAATGGGCAACTTAAAGAGATCATGTTTGGCCGGAATGAACCCGCTCTCCATCACTTTCATAATAACTATCGAGAGGCGTTAGGCCATCCGCCACTTGAAAAAGTGAGCTGATTTGTTGTTAAGGGGCTAGGCGCTCTGGCTGTTGTGCTTTCCGTCTGATTCGAGTCCTTTAACGGAGAGAGCATAGAAAAGGAAGATTGGCCATGCGAATTGAGGTTAACAGCTGCCGTTTGTTTGTGGAAGTTGTAGGTTCTGGGTTGGTAGCGGCAGGGACCTCCATGTGCGAGCGACCGGTGGTTATCCTGCTTCATGGTGGTCCTGGCATGGACCATACGACGATGAAGCCTGATTTTGATCCTCTGTCTGAGGTTGCCCAGTTAATCTATTACGATCATCGGGGGCAGGGCAGGAGTGATAATGATAACCCCGAAAATTGGAACCTAGATCAGTGGGCGGACGATCTGAGAGGGCTTATTGATGCCTTGGGTGTGGAAAAACCTATTGTACTGGGACTTTCTTTTGGTGGTTTCGTTGCTCAGAACTATGCGATAAGACACCCGGATCGATTACACAAACTCATTCTAGCAAGCACGGTTGCTAGAATGCTTCCCGAGCGCGTATTTGATGCTTTCTATCGATTTGGTGGAGAAAAGGCTAGGGACACAGCTATCGAGTTTTGGGGAGGCCCAGATGAGGAAAATACTGCAAATTACCTTCGAGAATGTGTGCCCTTGTATACGCGTTCCAAAAGGGATGAAGAGGCTGAACAAAGAGGAATATGGACACCTGCGGTAATCGAGCATTTTTCCAAGCCAGGAGGAGAGAATTGGACATTTGATTTCAGGGAAGGCCTGAAGTCCATTACTTGCCCGACTCTTATTACTGCCGGAGACATCGATCCGGTCACACCCTTGGAAGGGATGGAGGAAATGGCGGCTCAGATTCCAAACAAAATAAGAGAGTTTGAATTATTTGAGAATTGCGGACACGGGGTCCACCGAGATGATCCAAGAGCTTTCGACGTAATGAAAAATTTTATAGTCGATTAACCCAACTAGTTGTGTAGTAAGGTCTTGAGGTTTAGAGCGCAGATTGTTGTCTTAGAACGCGAGGCCAAAGAATTTCTTTAGCCCCCGAGTTCAAAAAAGGACTACTGTCCGTGAAAGCTTTCCACGTCCATACCATTATCGTAAATGACGGTATTTTGAAGTAACTCTGATCCTTGCCACGTCACCACATCCCGCAGTGAATTTAGATACTCTGCCCAGGCTGGTTGCATATTCATGTAGTTCGTCCAGCTTTCCATTTCTTTAACCGATTCATAGCCAACAATGAACATATGGGTGGAGTAGTCGTTATTTCGACCAGTTCTGTTGCCGATTGAAATTGCGTGCAGAATGACCTGGCCTGGGAACTTGTCGCTCATAGCTTTGTCGAGCTTGTCTTGGGCTGCCACAACTTTAGCTGGGTCTGTTGTTCTAAATTTTGTCAGCAACCAAAACTGATCCTCATTGGAGACATTTCCCCAGGTTTTTATCAGGCTGCCCATGAATTCAGAAACCGGCGTCGAGTGTTGGTCTAGAACCTCCCAAAATTCTTGGATATCAGAGTTTCCGACCAGCGATGATTCCCATTTGTGAATGTCCTCAAGACTCGGCATCAGTAGCGCGAAATTGTGGGTGGCTGGGCTTATGCCATTCGCCAAAATAGTGTTTATGTGAAAGCCACCCTTAAATGTTTTGCCGGTCTCCGACTTCATGAATTTATCGGCGGCTTCAAGAACGGCTGCTTGTTTTGTTAAAGGAATTGCTCCCTCGTAAACCTTAAAAGAGGCTGCATTGAGCTGATAGGAAATTAAAAGCAAGCCAAAGAGGCTTAAGAGTTTATTGATCATGACGGGATCCTTTTTGTTGTTGCTATTGTTGTTGTATCAGAGTGTCTGCGATCTGATTTAACCTTAAGCTTTAAGGAATGTCATCTATAACCCAATCCTGTGCGCGGTGAAGACTACCTCTAAGATTCAAGTTGGCTTTATGGAATGGATAAACTGTCATGACGATGGGAGGTGCTTTCTGCCTCATCGCCTTTAGGCTAAGATGCAGAGCCTTGATTTTTCCGGTGGTCGTCTTAAGAATGACTACTGTGAGTCGATATCTAAGCAGAGCGTTGGGAGGCTATGAATGGTCACACTTTTTCGGTTTGGTCCTGCATGGGAAAAATTTGGTTGCATCAGTCAGTTCGTGCTCAAAGTGGAAACCTATCTGAGAATGTCAGGAATAGAGTTCGAAACTAAAAGTCTGGGTATGGGTTTTGCTGAAACCGCACCTAAAGGCAAGTTGCCCTACATCGAGCACGACGGTAATACAGTGGCGGACTCGGGTTTTATTATTGATTACTTAAAGGAAAACTTCGGTGATCCATTGGATTCATCTCTCACACCGAGTAAAAAAGCGACTGGCCATATAATCCGGCGAATGGTGGAAGAACATGTTTGGTGGATTATGGCTCGAGAACGTTGGTGGTCTCCAGAAAATCCCTACTGGGACACTCCAGGGATGCTCAAGGACCTGGATCAGGCGAGTTATGAAGGTGCTAGAGACGAGAGTCGACGTAAATGCCTTGAACATGGAGTGGGTGGTTTTAGCGACGACGAACTTGATTCTCGGGCCAAAGAAGATGTAGACGCTCTTTCTATATTATTAGGTGATCAGTCGTATTTTCTGGGTGATGAAGCGACGTCGGTAGATGCTACGACCTATGCTTTTTTATGGCAGATTATGAATGCTCCGTATACTTCGCGACTCAAAGACGCTGCGTTGAACCAAAATAATCTTGTGGCTTATGTGGATCGGATCAATGCGCGTTGGTTCTCGGATGACCCAATGTCCTTAAACAGAGAGCAAAGTTCCTAATGACTGTTACAGAAAGTATGGCGGGGATCTCGGGTGTTTTCCATTTTCTAACAAGGGATACTGAATCGTCTTTGTATAGAAATGATTTGGTCCGAATGACTCGGGATGATCGAGGTAATTTTGTGGAAAGTGAGGGCGTGTCAACGGAGCCCTACGAGCTCTCGGTAAAGAACGCCAGGCAGCTCCCTCGATCGGAATCCATGACGCTGGATAAGAATGGCTTTGAACTTATCGAATCTCCTGTAAAGAGCTATGACTTTTTGGATCACGAGGACGTAATCGGAGGCTACTATCAGGACTGCGAGAAAATAGTAGGGGAATCGACCGGTGCTGAGGTTTGGGCGTTTGATCATAATATTCGATCTGCCGGGGGTTTGAGAGAAAAGCGCCAGGTAAAAGGCGGACAGGATGTGCAAGGACCGGCTCACATTGTTCATGGTGATTACACCTTGCGATCTTCCCGAGAAAGGCTTCTCCAACTCACCCAACCCCCAAGTGTGAATGATACTCTGAGAGATCAGATTCCAGATGGGCGAGGCTTGATTCCGGAAGCGGTTGCTGAGAGAGCTTTGTCCAAAGAAGGGCGGTTTGCGATTATTAACCTTTGGCGGAACATCGAATCCACTCCAGTTTCTACTCATCCCCTAGCACTTTGCGACGGCCAGACTGTCAAGCCCGAGGATCTTGTTGTGTTTGAGATCCACATGCCTGATCGAGTGGGAGAAAATTATTGGGCTAAACACGCCAAGGGACATACGTTTTATAGTTACCCGGCCATGACCCGGAATGAGGCGTTGTTAATAAAACAATGGGATTCTGCCGGTCAGTTAGCTGTCAGTAATGGCGAGCAATCGGATTATCAAGGAGACGGGCCGTGTACGTTTAGCTTTCATAGCGCGTTTGATGATCCCGAAACACCGGAAGACGCGCCAGATCGGTGGAGCATTGAAGTGCGCTGCATGGTTGTTTATTAGCTATTTTTAGACAAATTTTTCCAGAGTATCCTGCATGTCTACATCATCATATTGGAAGTCTCTCGCAAATAGTGCGGTCGCATGAAATTTGACGTGCGGTTGATGTAGATATGCTGAATGGCGGTCTGCATTTATTTGCTGAAGAAGTCAGGCCATCGTTGAGAGACTTATAACTCTCATTATAAAAAAGTGGCCTTGAGTTGTGATGGTTAGAAACGAGGAGCGAGTGTCCAGGCAGCTCAGCGGTTCACTGAGCCGCCCAAACTGGTCGATCACATTGGGTAGAAGGTCATCTCGAACTCTCCGCTGGAGAGATTGAGCTCAGATTTGCAAAGGTTTTGAGTGCCGTCAGTCAAGTCATCGAGCGAATGAAGAGTTAGTAGAGTACCTTCTCGCGTCCACACGCCTCGTCTTTGAGCGAACTCTCTATTGCCGGTATCGTCTATGCCCATGCCTCGTCCGGTAAAGGTACCTTGTGTTTTGGAGTTGGGGTTTGTGCTCATGTTGTAAGTTATGAATACGAGTCCGTATTTTCCAGCGATAGCCTTTACAGAGATGACTCCACCTGTTTCGGTGAGTTCTAAATTGGTTACCTCACCCTTTACTGAAAGAGATTCAGATGGGATTGTAATTGTTGGGTGATCATCTGCGGTCGAAAAATGGGTGAAAGAGATCAGTAATAGTGCTGTTGTTAAAACTACGTAACGCATATAAAACTCCTTTTACGGTTGTTGGGTTTAGGTGTCAAAAACTTACTAGGATGTCTTTTTGATCTGGAGTGCCTTGGAAGTTTTTTTAATTTTCCAAGGTCCTCCATTTTCCTGTTATTTGTTTTAGAACGGGTTAGTTGATTCTTTTCACTTTAGCTATGTTGTCCGTTAGTTCGCCATCTATCATGACTGTGTTTTCGAACGTCATAACTGCAGGATTGGAAGGGTTCGTCGTCCACTTCATACCGGTAACAAAGCTATGGTGTTCGGAGTGCAAATTAACCCGAGATTCGTCCAATGTTAGTTGTACGACACTATCTGAGGCTTGTGACACTTTGAAGACTGGTTGAGTACCCAGGGCGCAATAGTGCTTTACCACTAATTTACCATCGTCGTCGGCATAGGTAGTGAGCATTTCTACCCCGTCTTCAACGATAGTTTCAGTTATAGTGTTTCCCCCTGAAGTCAGTTTCCATTCGTACGAGACATCAATTACCTCGCCCGTTAAATTTTGTGTCATCTTTCCTTCCCACTTACCCAACTTTTTCTTAATTTGTTTGAAAGCGTCGCTATTTTGAACTTCTGGCATTTCAACGCCACCTATCACTGTTTTTTCGACATCGGCCGTCAATGTTGTAAATGGGAGCGCAATAGCGAAAAGTGAAATCATGGTGATTTTTATTTTTGACATTTTTTTCGAGCCTCAATTTGTTTTTGTGATCGGCTAAGTAGAGCAGATATTTTCTGTTTTAGTCAAAATGTTTAGGTTGTTCTTTGAGGCGAGCTAAGTATCAACAATTTTTGAAAATGGCGCTTGAATTTTGATTCATAACTCGCTCTGTACAGGTCTAATCTGGCATTTTCATGTAGTATTAGAGAGGGTGAAGCAGAGTGATTTAAAAGTGTCTCTTAAGAACAGATATAAAAAGATTTTGGAAAAGATAAAGCAATTACCGATCGAATATTCTGGCGACTTTGAGCCTGATCAGGATTTCGATACGCGTGTTAAGTTACCCGCTTGGCAAACAGAGCGATTGAGAAAGAGAGCGGCTGGGCAGGACTGGCGGAATTTAAAGCGTAGCAGTTGAAGGCGTATCGTCCTCAAAAGCCCTGACAGAAGGCAAGAAAGACCGTTTGCAGAAAGGAGTTTTATTTTTGCGTAGAAGTTTATAACTATAATGGCCCCAAAAGGTTTTCTTCACTGGCAAGAACGTACTTCAAATTTCTTCCTTTGCCTATTTTCGATTCTAGTGAAATCCAAGAACCCTTTGGAGAATAACTCACTTCGATACTAAGTTTTTCCCCTTCCAGTAGATAAATTGGACCGGACGTGGTTTCTGGAAGCTTACGCACCGCGATCTGAACCTCTTTACCAGTTTGCGCGTTCAGCAAGGACGTTTGTTCAAGGATTTTGGGATTCCAGTAGGCGAAGGGCATGAGGCAATTTTTGTCTAGTTTTTCCTCGTTTGATCCCGTTATCCAAAAGCCGTTGTGTCTCCTTTCTCCTGTTACTTTTTCTCCTAAATCCCGTTCTTTTATAAATTTCGTCAATTCATCACTGGAAAGTGCAAAACTATTTCGACTTTTATCCATCTTGTTAATTTGCATTCTCAGCAAGTCTTTGAACGCACGAAAGAATTGGACACCGTCGCGATGCTCAGTACTTTCATTAAGTTTGCGACTCAAGTTAGCTTTTTTGATCCGAAAATCTTCCTTCAAGCTATTTCTTTTCTTCGAACCCAAAATCAAAAAAGTCGCAACTGTGAAAAATGGAATCAATTGGATAACCCAGAACCATGAGTTTTTATCTACTGGGGTACTTTTTAGAGATGTTGTCCACTCTCCTGGATCGCTAGCAGTTTGAAATAAATCGCCAGGTGAACTTGGATTCTGCATGTTTTTTTGTGCCTCAGATGAAGAGGTACTCGGAGGGAGTTCCCATTTTTTACCTGGGTTTACTTGGAGTTTTAAATTCTGCCCCTCGATCGTTTCATACCTCTCTTTGTAAGGATCAAAAAACGAAAACATTATAGAGGGTAAATCTAAGCTTCCTTCTTTAAGGGGTGTTATAATAAATTCAAAATTCTGCTTGCCTTCAAATTTAGTTTCTTGGTTACCCTCAAAAAGAAAAGCGGGTGGTCCTACTTTGAATTCTTTGTTGGAGAGTAATTCAGGTGCAGGAATAGCAGCAAAATTACCCTGTCCCTGCAGTGAGAAGTTTAAACGTACAGGGTCACCAACTTCAACTTGATCGGAATCTATGCGAGTTTTTGTGCTAAAGTTACCGATTGCACCAGAAAATCCAACCGGTTTGTTCGAATAAGGGAGAGGTTTTACTTCAATGGATTTGG
>CAJWGQ010000069.1 GCA_913041025.1 uncultured Gammaproteobacteria bacterium
AAACCTGATTTTCTGATGGAGCTCCCCACCGGTTCAAAGCAGCGACGAACGAACGAAAATCAGTCGCGCCCATGTACTCTATGCTGCCAAAGTAAGGAGCCATTCCAGGTTCTAGCCAAGCCGCTCTGACTGCAAATGCATGTTTTTTAGTTTCGTGAATAACCGGCCCGTGTCGTGTGAATTTGAGTTCTACACTCAAAGGATCAGAACCTTTGACCTTTATAGTTTCATTGATCGTTTCAAAGGCTTCGGTGCCATCTTTGTATCGGTATCCTTTTCTCTTTTTTTCATAAACGTAAAGGTCCTCTTGATCTATTGGAAAGATGGTGAGGCCGAAGGCTATAGTTCCGTTGTGTCCGATCGATATTCCAGGTAGTGCCGGTTCTCCTGCGCCGATGACGTTTATGCCTGGACCTGAGAGGTGAGTGATGTACCTAAGCGAAGGCACCGCGTGAGATCGATGAGGATCGTCAGCTAGTATCGGCCTGCCAGTCGTTGTCCTGGAAGGAGCGATCACCCAGTTGTTGCTGCCTAGTTGGGTATCGAACTCATCCACTGTTTTTGAGAGCTTGCTTTGACTTGTCTTTTTACTGCCAAAATCGACAGGTGATGTTGCTAATCGATAATTATCCAAGACGTTCTCTGGAATAACGCATGGGTCGAGACCATCGGGCGGTTTAGTAGTCCATTCTGGCTGAAGCTTCTTCCATTTTGCCGCTAAGTCTAACTGATTCTTACAAGCCAGCTGCGCTCGCCAGACTTCCCTAGTAACATTTCGCCATAGGCCATTGCTCCTGATTTTTATAACGTCCTCTGGTTCCCACTTCTCTGGTAAATAATCGAGAGTAACGAATTCGATAGGCAATAGTTCTGGTTTTCCCTTCGTTAAAGTTATAAAGGCGTTGATACCATTGGTGAAGTTTTCGGTGATGCGCTTTGCGTCGTTGCCGTAGGCTAGCCATTCGGAATATAAATCACCACGGTAAAGGAAAGACCTTGCGGCTAAGTCTTGAGCGATATAGTCACTACCAAGAATTTCTGACAGTTGGCCGAGGCCTCTTCTTCGCCAAAGATCGATTTGCCAAAGTCGATCTCGAGCCGCATTAAAACCCTGAACAAAAAACACGTCGTAATAACTTGACGCGAAGATGTGCGGCACTCCCCATTGATCAACAAGTATTTCTGCCGGAGCCGTCAATCCTTCCAGAACGAATTTCTTTTCTTCAGCCTGACCCAGACTGAAGAAAAGAATAAAAACGGCAATGATTGCGTAGGTAACTACCTTTACGTAAACGTGGTTTATTAGCGCCGAGGTCAGTCCGCTACTTAATCCCAGCTCAACGCTCCGCCTGTCTGGTATTCTGTTACTCGAGTTTCGAAAAAGTTTTTTTCTTTCTTTAGGTCCATGATTTCAGACATCCAAGGGAATGGATTCTTGACGCCTGGGTACTGCTCGGGCAGGCCTATTTGAGCTAGCCTGCGATTTGCAATAAATTGAAGATACTCTTCCATCATATTGGCATTCATACCCAAAACACCTCTTGGCATGGTATCTCTAGCGTAAGCTACTTCGTGTTGCATGCCCTCTATTACCATTTGCAAAGCGCTGGCTTGCATTTCCTCGTCCCACAAATGCGGGTTTTCCAGTTTAATTTGATTGATGACATCAATACCAAAGTTCACGTGCATCGATTCATCTCGGAGGATGTATTGAAACTGCTCCGCGGTACCCGTCATCTTGTTTCTGCGGCCCATTGAAAGAATCTGGGTGAAGCCACAATAAAAAAAGATGCCCTCTAAAACACAATAATAAGCAATCAGGTTCCTTAATAAGGTTTTGTCTGTTTCTACAGTGCCAGTCTGAAACGTGGGATCTTCTATTTCTTTGGTATGCTTTAAAGCCCATGACGCTTTCTGCGCGACACAGGGAACCTCCCTATACATATTAAATATCTCGCCTTCGTCCATACCGAGTGACTCAATGCAATACTGATAGGCGTGGGTATGTATGGCTTCTTCAAAAGCCTGCCGTAAAAGGTATTGCCTGCATTCTGGATTGGTAATTAGCCTGTAGATTGCTAATACCAGATTATTTGCGACTAGAGAGTCTGCGGTAGAGAAAAATCCTAAACTTCGTTTAACGATATTTCTCTCGTCTTGAGATAGGCCGTCTTCTGATTTCCAGAGTGCAATGTCAGCAGTCATGTTAACTTCTTGTGGCATCCAATGGTTGGCGCACCCATCCAGGTACTTTTGCCAGGCCCAGTCGTATTTGAAAGGTACCAACTGATTAAGGTCTGCCCGACAGTTGATCATCGCTTTTTGATCTACACTAACCCTTTCATAACTCTCCATTGCTGGCATAGAGTGGTTAGTGGCTACAGGTATTGGACTACCTTTTACAGCTTCTATACTTGCTGCTGGGGCGCTATTCTCGGGTTCGTTATAAATTACTGCTTGAGCTGATTCCTGCACAATAGGTGGTGGCGGTGCTTTATCGGCATTGTCATCGTACTCGTCCCAACTAAGCATGTTTTTCTCCTTTTATTGGCAGGCTTCACAATCTGGATCATCTATTGAGCACGCCATTGGCACAGGCGCTGCTTCATTAGTACCCAAATCAATAGGTTCTTGTCTTTCATTTATTACTGGCGCTGTCTGTGACGCTGTTATGCCAGGTTCTTGATGTTCGCTTGATACGGCATTGAGGGTACCTCTGTCTAAGGTGGATTTTTCGGCGCTGGTGGCACTTAAGGCTCTTAGATAATAGGTTGTTTTTAAGCCCCTCAACCAAGCCATACGATAGGTGATATCAAGTTTTTTGCCTGAAGCCCCTGCTATATATAGATTAAGAGATTGCGCCTGGTCTATCCATTTCTGTCTTCTGCTTGCTGCATCGACTAGCCATTTTGGTTCGACTTCAAAAGCAGTCGCGTAACGTTCTTTTATCTCGTGGGGCACTCGCTCTATCGCTTGAAGACTGCCATCGTAATACTTTAGGTCGTTAACCATGACGTTATCCCAAAGATTTAAAGCTTTCAGGTCCTGAACCATATATGGGTTTATGACTGTGAATTCACCAGAGAGATTAGATTTAACATATAAATTTTGATAAGTGGGCTCTATCGATTGTGATACACCAGTAATATTGGCTATTGTAGCCGTTGGCGCTATTGCCATGACATTCGAATTTCGCATTCCATCAATTTGGACTTTGGATCTGAGACTGTCCCATTCCATCGTGGTTTTCATGTCTACTTCTAGGAACTGATCGCTACGCTCTTGATGAAGCATTTTCAAAGAGTCTATGGGTAGGATACCTTTGCTCCATAGTGAACCAGAGAAACTAGCGTAAGAGCCTCTCTCTTTTGCTAAATTACTGGAGGCCTCTATCGCGAAATAACTAATAGCTTCCATTGAGCGATCTGCAAACTCTACGGCATCCGAGGACCCGTAGGGAACTTTCAATTTATATAGTGCATCTTGAAAACCCATTAAGCCTAATCCAACGGGCCTATGTCTCATATTTGATGTGTGTGCTTGCTCGACCGAGTAGTAATTGATATCAATTACGTTATCCAGCATTCGAATGGCAGTCTGGGTGGTTTTTTTGAGCTTTTCTTTGTCGAGTTGATTGTCGGTAATGTGCTGAACTAGGTTAATTGACCCCAGGTTGCACACCGCGATCTCACTTTCTGACGTGTTTAAAGTTATTTCCGTGCAGAGGTTAGAGGAGTGTATGACGCCTATATGCTGCTGAGGGGAACGAATGTTACAAGCATCTTTGAATGTAATCCAAGGATGGCCTGTCTCGAATAGCATGGACAACATTTTTCGCCACAAATCTGCGGCTTTTACCTTTTTAAAGAGTGTTAAATCACCTGTTTCCGTTTGACTTTCATACTCCTTGTATCTCTTTTCAAAGGCTGCACCGTAAAGATCATGTAGGTCTGGTGTATCGCTAGGCGAGAAAAGAGTCCAGTCTGCTTCCTCGGTTACCCTCTTCATAAATAAGTCGGGTATCCAATTGGCTGTATTCATGTCGTGCGTGCGTCTTCGGTCGTCTCCAGTATTTTTTCTAAGTTCAAGAAATTCCTCTATATCGAGGTGCCAAGTTTCCAGGTAAGCACATACGGCTCCTTTTCGTTTTCCTCCTTGATTGACGGCAACAGCCGTATCGTTAACCACTTTAAGAAAGGGCACGACTCCCTGAGATTTGCCGTTGGTCCCTTTAATATAGGAACCTAGTGCTCTCACCGGAGTCCAATCGTTGCCTAATCCTCCCGCCCATTTTGATAGCATGGCGTTATCCTGAATAGCCCCGTATATCTTTTTCAGGTCGTCGGGGACTGTCGTCAGAAAACAGGAAGATAGTTGTGGCCGAAGCGTTCCGGAATTGAACAGGGTTGGGGTTGAACTCATGTAATCAAAAGATGATAACAAGTCATAAAATTCGACTGCTCTGGTGTTAGGATCATCCTCTTCGGTTGCGAGCCCCATCGCCACTCGCATAAAAAATACCTGTGGCAGCTCAAATCTCACCTCATCCCAATGGATGAAGTAGCGATCGTAAAGAGTTTGTAATCCCAGATAAGTAAACTGCAAATCCCTTTCTGGTTTAATGGCTTCTCCGAGGAAAGTTAAGTCAAACTTAGTCAGTTGTGGATCCAGTAACTCCAGTTGTATTCCCTTATCAATGAAAGCTCCTAGAGTTTTTGGGTATAAATCAGTCATTTGTCCCTGAGTAGCATTTTCAGCTACGGCCAAAAAGTCTAAGGCTTCAGTTCTTAATTGATCTAGCAGCAATCTAGAAGTCACATAGGTGTAGCTAGGCTCTTCTTCTACCAATGTTCTCGCAGTAATTAAGATCGAGGTAGCTACATCATCCACTGATATGCCGTCATACATGTTATCTAATGCGCTTTCGATGACCCGGTCGGCATTGACGCCTCTCAAATCCTGGCATGCTTCTCCAATGAGAGTCCGCAGTCGAGCCACATCCAATGGTTCTTGGCTTCCATCTTTATTGGTTACATGGATATTCGAATACGCGTCGTCTTTTGGTTGAGTTTGGCTTGTTTCAGTCCTTAGCTTAGCCCTCTCAGCGCGATACAGTACGTAAGAACGCGCCACTTGATGTTCGCCCGATCTCATTAAAGCGAGCTCCACTTGGTCTTGGACTTCTTCTATATGGAGTGTACCGCCTGTAGGTAGTCTTCTTTCAAAGGTTTGGCAAACTTGGTCTGTCAGCTGGCTTACTAGCTCCCTTATTCGCGGAGATGCGGCTGCAGTGCCTCCTTCTACGGCCAGGAAGGCTTTAGTCATGGCTACCGCTATTTTATCCGATTCGTAGCCAACAACAGCACCGTTTCTTTTTATGATTTTAAGCTGACCAGGAGCGGTAGAGGTAACCGAAGGACTTAAAATTGTATTTTGATTTTCTGCCGCTAAAGGTTCGATATTAGTTGACGACTGTGACTGGCTAACTGATTCTGTTGTATCCATAACTGACCGCGGTCTCCTTTCAATTAACGACATTTACTACGATTCTTTTATCGTTCGTTTTTTCGGGTAAGCATCTATCAGAGACCGCGGCAGATCATGCTTTGCATGACAATCTTTGCTAACTTGCTTCCTAAATAAGGCTATTACTAAATGGAATGTACCTCGCTAAGCTCATTCAATTAAAGATTTATTGACTTAGTCAAAAAAATTAAACGCTACATCTAGTATAATTTAAAACGAGCTACACAAGATAATGTGTTAAAAATACTAATGCAAGTATTAAGTTGTGGATAAGTTGTGGGTGACCCGTGAATTAGCGGTGTTAAACCGTTTTTGTTTTTTCGTTTGTTAAAAACTCTAAAGACCACCTAGAATTCTCCGTAATTGCCGAAACAAGAAGGGTTTTGATTTGGAAAAGTTTATTTTAGCTCTAGATCAGGGCACATCGAGCAGCCGAGCCATGCTTTACGATGATGCAGGAAAGACTATTTCAATGGCGCAGGAAGCGATAGGCATGTCGCACCCAAAGGATGGATGGGTAGAGCAAAAACCAGATGAAATTTGGGACTCTGTTTTGTCTACGGGGCGAGAGGTTATAGGCAATAGCGGCATTGATCCTAAACTAATTAAAGGGATAGGCATTACGAATCAGAGAGAAACTACGCTGGTTTGGAATAAACAAACTGGTGAATGCGTTTACAACGCGATTGTTTGGCAGGATCGTAGAACCGCTGCGACTTGTTCAGAAATGAGCTCTGCTATCTTGGAAGGAAAGTCGTTGTCCGAGCAAATTGCTGAAAAAACCGGGCTTGTCATAGATCCTTATTTCTCGAACACCAAGCTTCATTGGATATTGTCGGAAATAGTAGCGAGTGACGAACGTTTAAACATAGAAGATTTATTATTTGGTACCGTTGATACTTATCTGATTTGGAAGCTGAGCGGCGGTCATTCTCATTTTACCGATGTGACTAATGCAAGCCGCACCCAATTATTGAATATTTCCACTCTAGATTGGGATGAAGATCTTTTAAAATATTTCGATATTCCGAGGTTTCTCTTGCCTAAGGTTTTGGACAGCTCAGCCCAATATGGTTATGCAGAAGAAAAGTGTTTCGGCGCTGCCATACCCATAACAGGCGTGGCCGGCGATCAGCAAGCCGCTCTGGTAGGTCAATGTTGTTTTGATCCAGGGATGTCTAAAGTCACGTTAGGGACTGGCTGTTTCATAATGACCAACACGGGGGCCGAGAAAATCCAGCCTAAAGATGGCTTGTTAACTACTATAGCCTATAGGATTAATGGTGAAGTATCTTATGCTTCAGAAGGCAGTATTTTTGTGGCTGGGCAGGCTGTTAAGTGGTTGCGTGACCAATTGGGTATCATTGAGAGTGTTGAAGACACAGAGAAGGCGTTTATCGAAACCAAAGGGTTTGCCGGTGGTGTGAGTGTTGTGCCGGCTTTTACTGGCTTGGGAGCCCCACACTGGGATCCTGACGCTCGTGGGTTAATTGCCGGTTTAACTCTTGATACCAGCGTGGATCAAATTGTAGTTGCTACCCTGCAAAGCATCGTCTTTCAGATCGCTAACCTTGTAGGGCTTATGTTAAAGGTGGGTCCAGTAGATCAACTGCGAGTCGATGGGGGTATGGCCGCGAATGATCCTTTTTGTCAGTTTTTGGCGGACATTTTAGATCAAAATATCGACAGACCAATCGACACGGAAACTACTGCAAGGGGAGCTGCTTTATTGGCTGGGATCGGCGCGGGTATTTGGAAGGACTTAAATGAAGTCAGGACAACATGGCAGGCTGAAAGAGTGTTTTCTCCAGAAATGGAACAAAGTTTAAGAACATCGCTGGTAGAAGAATTCTCTCTGTCAGTAGAAAGAGCTAGATTACGCCTAAAAAACTGATTCTTGTTGAGCTCACACGGGTTTCAGTAAAAACTCAAGCAATGCCTTTTGAGTATGAAGCCGGTTCCCAGCCTCCTGCCACACCACGGATTTCTTATGATCTAGTAACCCGGCGCTGATTTCTTCGCCTCGATGAGCTGGAAGGCAATGCATGAAAATTGCATCTTTATCCGATAGATCTAACAACTGCTCGTCAACTTGATAAGGTTGAAAAGCTTCTATTTTATCGGTGTCTTTATTTGTCTGGTCCATTGATGACCAAACATCGGTTACAACGAGATCAACGCCTTTCACCGCGTCCTCGACAGAACTATATAGTTCTGCATTGCTACTCATTGTGAGAAAGGATGAGGCTGGCTCGAACCCTTTCGGCGAAGCAATATTCAATTTGAACTGGAATATTTTCGAAGCTTCGATATATGAATTACACATATTGAACCCATCACCGATGAACGCCACAGAACATCCCTCGATGGAGCCTTTTAGTTCCAAAAAGGTCTGCATGTCAGCCAGTAATTGACAGGGATGCAGCTCTGAGCTCATTCCATTGATTACCGGTATTGAAGCGTGTTTCGCAAGTAACTCGATGCTTTTTTGTTCTGGCTGCCTCGTCATGACTATGTCTGCCATTTCGGAAACTACCCTAGCAAAATCCTCGAGCGGTTCTCCTCGACTTGCTTGGCTGTCTTTATCGCTCAGAAAAATTGAATGTCCTCCCAGCTGATTCATTCCAGCTTCAAAAGCGATTCTAGTCCGAGTGCTATTTTGGGCAAGGATTAAGATGCCAGTCTTCCCCGCTAGGGAATTATGAATAATATTTGAAGATCGCTCCTGTTTGAGCTCGATGGCTCTTAGTAACAGGCCTTCTAGCTCTTCTTTGGATAAATCCGATAGGGTGAGAAAATCACGTTTTGGCATGATCAAAAAAAACGATTACTAATCTGAAATTAGATTGCTGATTGATTCTACGATTGAGTCAGCTTCTTGGTCGCTCAGTGTAAGAGGTGGCAGCAATCTGATCACATTGCCTTGAGCCACATTGATCAAAATACCAGCCTCTAAAGCTTCATTGACTAGATTAGGAGCGTCTTCATTCAGTTCGATAGCCAGCATAAGACCTTTACCACGAATCTCTTTAACTTGATTATTGCCGGTTAAACTCTTGTTGAAACCGCTTAGGATTCTATCTCCGAGGATTCTCGCTCTGTTGCAAAGCGATTCTTCTTCGATGGTATTGATAACCGCAATCGCAGCGGCGCATGCCAAGGGATTGCCACCAAAGGTTGATCCGTGATTGCCAGGCTCGAACAAGGTAGCGGCCTCTCCTCGAGCTAAACATACGCCGATTGGCATGCCATTCCCGAGTCCCTTGGCAGTAGTGACAACGTCTGGCGCAATATCGTGATCAAGAAACTCAAAAAAGGTCCCTGTTCTGCCATTTCCTGTCTGAACTTCATCGAGCATCAATAGCCAGCCTTTATCGTCGCAGATTGCGCGGAGTTTCGAGAGATATTCAGGATCCGGGATTATAATACCTGCCTCGCCCAGAATAGGCTCGACCAAAACAGCGGTTACATTAGTATTATTTCCAGCGATGACATTAACCGCCTCAATATCATTAAACTGAGTCCGGATGAATCCATTGAGCAGCGGTTCAAAGCCCGCATGAACTTTCCTATTTCCAGTGGCGGTTAAAGTGGCCATGGTCCGGCCGTGAAAGCTATCGTCCACAACTATGACCTCAGGGCTATTGATGCCAGATTTGCTTCCTTTGATGCGTGCTAGCTTGATTGCCGCCTCATTTGCTTCGGCTCCGGAGTTAGCAAAAAAAGCGCTTTCCATTCCGCTGATTTCACAGAGTTTGGCAGCTAATTTAGTTTGAAGGGGAATTTGATAAAGATTAGAAGTATGGGTCAGTGTTTTAGCTTGGTCGGCTAGTGCTTTGGCAACATTTGGGTGAGCATGGCCCAAACCCACTACAGCGATTCCTGTTAACGCGTCCAAGTACTTTTTGCCGTGTTCATCTTCAAGGTAAGAACCCTCTCCCTTGATAAATCCAACGGGTAACCTGGCATATGTGTTCATAACGTGGCTCATGGTGATTCACCTAATTGCGCTTTGTTTTAGACCCAAGCTTTTCAAAAAAGGCAAGAATATTACTAAACCGTCCTCGACTCTTCAATAAGTTATAAAAAGGACTGCTTTAATCTATTTTCGTCACAAATTCTTTTTTAACGCTTTATTAATCGCAATTTTGAGTCTTTCTGTACCTTCCATTAATAGGGATTTAGGACAGGCAAAGTTAAATCGGATAAATCGGTTGTCTCCGAAAAGATAGCCAGGAGATATTCCGAGTCCATGGCGCGCGAAATAACTCTCTGGGTCGTCGAGTTTTAGATCATCAACATAGATCCAGGCGAGGTATGTTGATTCAGGTATGCGCATTCTATTTCCAAGTGCCTGTTTCAGCAGTGCAACGTTACTTTTTAGATAGTCGTTCAACTCACTAGACCAGTTTGTCTCATCAGAAAAAGCGGCAATTGATCCAAGTGACTCGAGCGGACCAACACTTGGTACGATACCTGTCATGACCTTTCTAAAACGATCTCGCAAATCAGAGTTGGGGATTATTGCTGCAGCGCAGCGTAAACCAGGTATGTTGTATGTCTTCGCTGTCGAGTAAAGCGAAATAACCTGTTCCCGTAGACTAGGACATTGTTTGATTATAGGAAGATGAGTGCAGGAGTCGTCCAGGATGAAATCGCAGTGGATTTCATCTGAAACCAGAATTAAATTATTTTCTAGGACGAATCTAGAGAGTGCATCTAGCTCAATACTACTCAAAGATCGACCTGTCGGATTTTGAGGATTAGAAATAAAAATCGCTCGAGTTTCTGGCTTTAAATTCCTACTCATGAGCTCGAAGTCCAATGAGTACCGGAAATTCTCTTCTTCCATTTTGGTAGGGATTCCTTCCAGATTTGCATTTTCGGCTATTTCCAAGAACGGAGGATATATTGGGGTGGGGACCAGAATTGAAGAATCGGGAACGAGAGAGCGAGCAGCTAGATTAAGTCCAGGCACAACACCGGGGGTCCATGTAATCCAGCCAGGGTCAATTTCCCAGTCAAACTTTTTTAGCAACCATTTAGTAAAGCTTTCATTTAATTGGGGTTCATAATCGGAATAACCCATCACGGGGTGATTCAGCCTTTCCTGTATGGAGCTTAATATGAAATCTGGTGTTGCAAAGTCCATGTCTGCCACCCAGAAGGGAATTACGTCAGAGTTTTTATACTTGTCCCATTTCTTGCTGCCTGTGTTCGAGCGATCAACGGGTTGGTCAAAATAGGCTTTGTCGTATAGCATTAAAGGCTTAAGGTTATAGTCAAATGTGATTGTAAAGTTTGGTTAAAGCATACCAATATAAACTTATTAGTTGTGAAGGTGGAAGTTATGTCTGAGGAAGTGGTTGCGACGATAGAAAAGCAGATTCAAGAGAACCCTATTCTGCTTTATATGAAAGGCTCTCCTCAGGCGCCGCAGTGCGGTTTTTCGGCGCAGACCGTGCAGTGTATGGTTTCTTGTGGACAAAAATTCGCCTATGTCGATATTTTGAGCAACCCTGAGATTCGCTCTACCTTACCTGGTTATGCTAATTGGCCGACCTTCCCTCAGTTATGGGTAGAGGGCGAATTGGTTGGGGGTTGTGACATTATCACTGAGATGTTTGAAAGCGGCGAGCTTGAGACTTTGCTTACTTCTGCAACAGAATCAGATTAGTCTTTTCTAGCTGCATCGCGTTCGGATAACAACTCGAAGTTCGATTCGTTAACTATTTTACAAAATAGGGCTGCCGTCCGATTGGCATCGTAAGCGGCTTGGTGCGCTTTTGACTGATCAAATTCCAGACCGGCTCGATTGCAACTTTCACTTAGAACGGTATGCCCGAAAGCGATCGCTGCTAACGAAACAGTGTCGATGGTCGAAAAAGGATGAAAAGGATTTCTTTTGATTTCTGATCTATCGCAGGCTGCGTGGAGAAAACCCTGATCGAAGGAAGCGTTGTGAGCAACCAATATTGCTCGAGTGCATTCTTCAGATTTGATTCGCTTGCGGATTAGTTTGAACAAACTGTTAATCGCAGCTTTCTCTTCGAGTTGGATGCGATCAGGGTCGTCCAGATCGATTCCCGTTATTTTGAGGCTAGACTCTTCGACAATTGCGCCAGAAAATGGAGATACTGCCCAGCAGAACTCTTCACATATCTGCAATTGGCCGGACTCCAAGCTAACAAAAGCACAGGCTAACTCTAGAATAGGGTTACAACCACTGTCAAAGCCGCCTGTTTCTAAATCTAAGATTACTGGCAGATAGCCTCTGAAACGATCTTTCATCTTCATGTGGTCAACATATCAAAACTCGTCGAAGTTTGCTTTTTTCTTTACGTTGCAGGGGGGTTCATCGGAAATGGTTTGCAACGAAAACCACTTTATCGAAGAATGCGTTCATAACTCAAAAATGAGCAGGCATTTCAATCAATGGACAAGATGAAAATCGTTTTGGCGTATTCAGGCGGATTAGATACCTCGGTTATATGCCGTTGGCTTCAGGAAACTTACGATGCGGAGGTGGTAACTTTTACCGCGGATATCGGGCAAGGAGGTGAGGTTGAACCAGCTAGAGCCAAGGCTCAGCAGATGGGGGTCAAAGAGATTTATATTGAGGATTTAACCGAGGAATTCGTGTCGGAATATGTCTTCCCAATGCTTCGCGCAAACACAATCTATGAGGGAGAGTACTTATTAGGCACTAGTATTGCGCGTCCGTTGATCGCTAAAAGGTTGGTAGAGATCGCAGAAGAGACCGGAGCGGAAGCCATATCGCACGGAGCAACGGGTAAAGGAAACGATCAGGTGAGATTTGAGCTGGGCGCGTACGCCTTGAATCCCAATATTCAGGTGATAGCACCATGGCGGGATTGGGATCTGAATTCCCGGGTAGCTTTAATGGATTTTTGCGAGAAGCACCAGATCCAGGTTGAGAACCGACGCGGGGAGGAGTCTCCCTATTCTATGGATGCGAATCTATTACACATATCTTATGAGGGGGGTGTGTTAGAGGATCCTAATGCCTTACCTGATGAGTCGATGTGGCGCTGGACCGTGGCGCCTGAAGATGCTCCAGATCAAGCGCTATTTGTGGAGATTGATTACGAAGACGGAGATGCAGTGAGTGTTGACGGCAGACGATTATCACCTTCGGAAATTCTCAGAGAGCTTAACGTCCTGGGTGGTAAACACGGAATAGGCCGAAGTGACATAGTAGAAAATCGATTCGTGGGTATGAAATCCAGGGGTTGTTACGAGACTCCAGGAGGGACGATTCTGCTAAAAGCTCATAGAGCGATGGAGTCTCTAACCTTGGATCGAGAAGTTGGGCATTTAAAGGACGAATTAATGCCTAGGTACGCGAAAATGATTTATAACGGATATTGGTGGTCGCCCGAGCGAAAAGTACTTCAGGCGTTGATTGATGAGTCTCAGAAGAATGTTACTGGTAGGGTGACTTTGAAGCTGTATAAGGGGCAGGTTCAAATAGTAGGGAGAAGTTCTGAAAATGATAGTCTTTATGACGCCGAGGTGGTTACTTTTGAAGACGATCGTGGAGCCTATGATCAGAAAGATTCGGAGGGTTTTATCCGTTTGAATGGTCTTAGATTGAGGATCGGAGCTAACAAAGGTCGCGACTATTCTTGATCAAACGATAGTGAGGATGTTTTGAGTACGGAAAAATTGCCGATAGGCGTTTTTGACTCCGGTATGGGAGGGTTAACCGTGCTAAAAGAGCTGTGTCAGCGATTGCCTGATGAAGATTTCATATATCTTGGAGATACGGCGCGTTTACCTTACGGAACAAAGTCGCCGCAGACCGTGCACAAGTATGCGATACAAGCCGCTGACAAATTAATGCAGATGAAGGTTAAGGCGCTGGTGATTGCTTGTAATACTGCGGCTTCGTTTTCGCTGGGCAAGCTAGCGAGCGCTTATCACCCTACTCCGGTATATGGAGTGATAGAGCCTGGTGCATCGAAGGCCTGTGAGCATGTCGACGCAAGCGGCATTTTAGTGTTGGCCACTGAAGGAACCGTTTCGGGCGGAGCGTATCAGCGGTCGATACTTGGTAAAAACCCAAAGGTTTCGGTTT
>CAJWGQ010000070.1 GCA_913041025.1 uncultured Gammaproteobacteria bacterium
CCGCAGAAAGGATGGACCCCGCCAAAGTATCGCCGACGGTGGTCTGGCTTTGTACGCCGGACGCCGCAAAGGTAACCGGCAGGCAGTTCTGTGTCAGCGGCAACCGGGTCTCCCTCCTGTCGTGGCAGGTAGACACGATCACAGAGAAAGACTCCATGGAGGGCCCGTGGACGGTTGAAGAGATCGGAGAGGCGATGGAAAACTCCATCGACAGCTGGCCGAAACTCCTCAAACCGATGGAGGTTTAAGTTAAGCATTAGCACATCGTGAATGAAGGCTTCGCTGGCCGATCGGGTCTGATCAGCCAGCGCGCGGGCCTCCCCTCAATCAGACATAATCAGGAGAACCATGTCGGAAAATCTGGAAACGACGGAGCCCGATAAGGAATCCAAGAAAAAATCAGATCAAAGCCGTCTCAAAGCGCGCTTAAGAGATCTAGAGTTCTTCACCGAGGTCATTCCCGATGGCGTTGTGATTATTAACAATCAACTCATCGTCGAGGCTTCTAACGAGTTCGCTCAATCTCTGTTAGGGTTTCCTGAAGACTCAATTGGCAGCTCCCTGGAAGACCTTATTGAGGTCCCTCGGCTAAGCAATTACGTCCGAAAAACAGCCCAACAAGAGCCTCTAGAGTTCACCTCTCCAATACAAAAGGATTCGACCTTAGAAGCCAGATTGTTCAACGTCGACAAGGACACCAAGGTCATCGTCGTCCGAGACATCACAACTCTTAACCGGCTACTCACCATGCGCCAGAGCTTTGTTGCCAACGTATCGCACGAGCTGCGTACGCCGCTCACCGTGGTCAAAGGTTATCTGGAGACCATGGTCGATGAATCAGCCCCGGACGAATTGAGATTATCGCTGATAAGCAAATTGAGCGCGCCAGTATCTAGAATGGAATCGCTGGTCCAGGATTTATTGTTACTCACTCAATTGGAGTCGAACCCGGTCCCTCCAGAGATGGACGAAATCAACATGAACGACGTAATTCGAAATGCCTGCAACGAAGTGCAAGGATTACTGGCAGCAAGCGATAAAATTAGTATCATCAACGATTGTGATAGCCCCATTAAAGGCATCGCTACCGAGCTCAACTCTTTGTGCACAAACTTAATCAGCAACGCGGTGAGATACAGCCCAGATGGCGCAGACATCGAGATCTCTTGGGCAAGTTTATCTGATTCTACGGCGCGCCTATCGGTCAAAGACAGTGGTATTGGTATCGCTAAAGAACACATCGACAGAATCACAGAAAGGTTTTACCGAGTAGACATGAAAGATTCAAGGGCACGTGGCGGTACCGGGCTCGGTCTCGCCATCGTCAAACACGTGCTCAGAAGACATAACTCGGAGCTAGAGGTTAAAAGTAGAGTAAACGAGGGCAGCCTTTTCTATTGTGACTTTGAGCTTTAACTCAGCTGTTGCACAAGCAAAAGGCATTACGCAAAAATAGTACTCAGCGCCAGATAAAATAACGCCGCCAGCAACCCTCCTGCCGGTAACGTAACGACCCAAGACACAAATATATTCCTGACTACACCCCAATCCAACGCGGCGAGACCCCGCGCCAAGCCTACCCCCAATACGGCTCCAACCAAGGTGTGGGTTGTGGAGATCGGCATGCCGCTGTAACTGGCAAAGACAACTGTCGACGCAGCAGCTAGCTCAGCTGCGAAACCACGACTGGGCCTAAGCTCGGTAATCTTCGTTCCAACAGTTTTGATCACATGCACGCCAAAGGTAGCCAGTCCTATTACGATACCAACCGCGCCAATCAGCAAGACGTAAACAGGAACTGGTGAAGACTGAGCGATCTCGCCGCTGTCTAAAATAGATAGAATCGCTGCTACGGGTCCGATCGCGTTGGCTACATCATTGGAGCCGTGAGAGAAGGCCATAGCACTTGCCGTGACAATCATCAGCAACGCGAAAATTCTCTCAATATTATCCTCTACCGATGCATCGCTAGACCCATCACTACCTACGGGTATCTTCCTAATAAAGAAAGCACTCACCAAAGCAATCAAAATGCCACAAACTAAGGAAAGTAGGACTGCTGTGACATCCTGGATCTCTAATCCGACGTGCTTTAGTCCTTTAAGAAAGGTTACCAAGCAAATAACCGTAACCGTTAAAAATATGTAAACAGGAACGAGCCTACGCGTTTGTAGCTCAGGATTATCTGTCTCAAAAATAAACTTTTGTACGGACATTATTAAGAGAAAGGCCAATATTCCAGCCGCGACGGGTGAAGTCACCCAACTTGACGCAATCATTCCCATTTGGTCCCAATGAACTGCCTCAGTGCCAACCGCCACAAGCGCGAACCCGACTATCGCGCCAACAATCGAATGTGTTGTAGACACCGGCCATCCAAATCGAGAGGCAATCGTCAGCCAAACCGCTGCAGCTAACAACGCCGAAAGCATCCCATACACTAATACGTTCGCATCATTGATAACATCGGAATCAATAATGCCTTTGCGAATCGTGGCGGTAACTTCTCCGCCCGCTAAAAACGCTCCTAAAAACTCAAATATCGCGGCGATAATGATTGCTTGCTTGATGGTTATAGCCCTAGAACCAACAGACGTTGCCATCGCATTAGCAACGTCATTTGCGCCGATACCCCAAGCCATATAAAGCCCAAACAAGACCGCCAGGCCTAGCAGGATTAATTCATATTCCAAGTTCTTCCCCAGTA
Source organism: uncultured Gammaproteobacteria bacterium (assembly GCA_913041025.1). The sequence goes on from CAJWGQ010000070.1 coordinate 2,708, forward strand.
ACTCTATATGCGGATACAGGCTCACACACTACTGACGATATGTGACTAAATTATGACAATATATAACCGGAAGTGGCCCGGACACGTGTTCTGTAATATTTCAACTTTCCTTACGACTGATACGGTCAAATTGATATTTATCACCTAACCTAATGTTTTCTATACCTTTTATAATAGCTCGAGTGAATCTCTCTCAAAGCAGACCTCGATAACTGTCATATTTCTGTAATAATAATGTCATCTATTTGTAATATTTAAATCTCTGTGTTATATTTTTTTTCAAAGAGCACATAGCTCATGAACGAAGAATAAGGAGAACTGATATGTTGAAGTTTATCTATACGGTTTTTGGAATGGCCATATTTGTTGGTTGTGCATCGGTCGACCACTCTGCTCCGACACACAGCTGGTCTTCTGACGAGGCGACGACAAGCGAGTATCGACTCGACAACTATGGCTGCCTAAATGACAGCGGATCGACAGAAAATAGGTTCGAGAAAGAAAGCGAGCAATTCTCGGAGTATAAGGAATGCATGCTTTCCAAGGGATACGCGTTAAGAACCTACTAAAGCATTAGCAGGGAGGAAGTTACTCTAAACCAATAACTCCGCTGGCTTTGAGTAATCTGGCAGGTCGGGCATCGTGTCCGCCCTGCCACCACTTAAAACGCAAGAAAAAACCGTAGTCTGTTTAAAGATATTACTAACCAACTCCTCAGGAACGATGAGTTTCCTGTCTTCAACGCCACCAGTGCAATAATTCCCTGAAGTTTGGGAATAACCAGGCTCATTGGCTAGTACAGGAGTCGAAAAAATTAACGACAACCAAAGCAACTTAACAAATTTCATATAACTTACACAAAAACAGTTATGTTGGAGACATAGGTTAGCCACGAAATATGACTATATGGTTGCAGTTATGTGAATTTAATATGGCAAATATGTGACATTTGCATGACAAACGGGATAAAGGGTCACCAAACATGACTGATTTGAAATCTAAGTACAAAATTGGTGCATGCTTAATAATATTGTCATAATTTAGTAGCAAACTTGTGGCGTATAAAGGGTATGGGACTAAATTAAATGGCGCCTTACATTCTAGTCGTCGAAGATGAACCCGATATTCGAGATCTTCTCGAGTTTACGATCTCTAGATCTGGCTTCGACATTTATGAAGCAGAAAGTGCGGAAGACGCACTCAAGATACTAGACCGCGGGATACCAGAGCTAATCATAATCGACTGGATGCTGCCAGGTATGGACGGTATCGACCTCGCTAAAAAATTACGCTCCGATGATCTGACGAAAGATCTCCCGATTATCATGCTGACCGCGCGTGGAGAAGAAGCGGATAAACTTCGAAGCTTTGAAGTAGGAATAGACGACTACGTAACCAAACCCTTTTCTCCCAAGGAGCTCATGGCTCGTATCAAGGCGCTCTTGAGAAGAACTGGAGCCCCTAGCGATAACTCGCTATCAGCGGCAGGCATTCGTCTGGACCTTAGCAGTCACCGCCTGTATATCAACGACAAAGACGTCACCATAGGACCAACGGAGTTCAAGTTACTCGAGCTATTTATGAGAAACCCCAACCGGGCATTCGACAGAAGCCAGCTGCTAGATCGGGTCTGGGGCAGGAGCGTTTACGTGGAAGAGCGGACGGTCGATGTTCACGTGCTGCGACTAAGAAAAATCCTGAAACCATCAGGCCGGGATCACATCATCGAAACTGTGCGCGGGCTCGGATACCGTTTGGCCGCATAAAAAAACGCGCTGGGCTTATTATTATTGTTCCCAGCGCGTTCATTTCGGAAGGTAGCAATTTGTATTAGTACTCGTACTTCACATTGAGACTTATACCTAAGCCTGGTTCTTCCGAAAACACAACCACTCCACCCTGTTCCAACTCAAAAGCCTCATCCAACAGATTTTGAACTTTGGCCTTCAGAGTCAGATTCTCGCTTGGATACCAAAAATAAGTAAGGTCTAACGAATTGAAAGGCTGCTCATAGGTGTCCGGGCTTCCGGCGATTCCCGCATCATAAAGGCGATCGCCTTGCATGTTGTATAGCAAGGACGCCGAGTGCTTTCCATCCTGCGAGTCAAAACCCAACATCAAATTTATAACTTGGTCGGACGCGCCGCTGGCGTCTCGAATCAAATTAGTGGGCGTCGCAGAGAGTGTCTGAACCAGTTGACTCCCAGCAGTGGTCTCCGCATCTTGGAAGGTCGCATTGCCTTGAACAAAGAAAGACTCGGCCCACGGTGCAACAAACCCCAGCGCAAGATTTCCCTCAAGCTCTAATCCCATGATTTCGGTTTTTTCAGCGTTATATATCTGTCTCGCTGCGTCCGTATCTGACTTAGGCACTTCATAAAACTCAATCGGGTTGTCGATTTCCTTAGCAAAAAACGAAGCGGTAAAGCTATCTCCGGTCGAGAAGAACCACTCAGCCCTAACATCAAAGTTGGTTACATCTGCGGGTATTACGCTGGAATTACCTCTTGTCGATTCCCGAGTCAGAGGGTCTAGGTAAGTCGCGTCGATGACCTCTCTCAAATCTGGCCTGACCGTCGTCTCGCTCCAGCTGAATCGAAGCTGAAAGGTCTCAGCTAGCCAGTCACCCATGTAGACTATAGATATAGAAGGAAAGGTATCGTCATCCATAAACACCGAGTTGGCCAGCGCCTCTGTATCATTAGTAATTTGAGGGTTACTGACAGAGTAACTAAATATATTCCAGGGTACCGCGGCCTGAGTGTAGTATTCTCGTCTCACGCCGCCGATGATACGAACGGAATCATCAATCGTCATATCAATCATTCCGAACCCGGCATCCGTGATCATCGCCCCAAAGTAACTGGAGGCGCCCTCTTTCCGGATGCTGAACTCAAACTCGTTGGCCGGATCATTAATGTTGTTGTCTGAGAAGACCTTATCTATGCTTCCACCGAGAACCGAGGCCGATGCATTAAGAGACCCTATACCAAACTCTCTTTGACCATAGATTCTAGCTTTTTGGTCTATTTTCTGGCCAAAGCTAATGTCAATCGCAGCTCGGTCTCGCTCAAACGGGAGCGTGATATCCCAGCCGTAGCTGGCAACTTCATCTTCCAGCCCAGTAAAACGAAACTCAGCAGCGGAACTGTTTCTTTGTACCGTTTCACTTAGAACCAATCCATTTGAGTCATTTTGGGTGTCATAATGAGCAGTGACCTGATTTGGTATGTCAGTCGTCGCATCTGACTCCGAGTAAAACCAATTGAGTTGAGCTTCTTCCGGAATCAGTTCGAGCCAATCGCCGAAAATTTCCTTGGTGCGATCGCCTATGATGTGCGTGCCCCTAGCCTGGTAGACGTCCATCTCGCGTTCTTCGAACCGCAAGACATAATCTCTGAAACCAACTTCATCGGACTTTTCTTTATTTTCATTGAAAAAATCATCGACCGTAGTTCTGTTATCGGTATTGATTAATTTGAGATAATTAAGTGACACCTGATGGTCACCGGCGAACTCAAAACCCAACACAGCTGTGGTCGTAATGTCGACATTCATCGTAGACTCTGTAGCCTGACTAAAGCGTTCGCTCGGAGATCCATAATCCGAACTCCTGATATCCGTTTCACGCCAGCTCCTGTCGTATCCGTAGCTTGCCTGCCCTCCAACGACTAAATCGTCTCCAACATCCAAGGTGTGCCCTATGCTGACTTTCCCGGAGAAGTCCGGGCCTCCGTCGTCTTCGAACACCCCAACATCTCGATTAAGAGCCAGCGCCATGTCGCGATTTATTTGCTGCGCCTGGCTGAAAGGTATGGTCGTATCGTTTAAGCTCGTTTTGAGGCTATCCCATATCGCCTGATCGGTGACATTGGCCTGGTATTTGTTGACACCCGCCATAACACCAACCGGCAAAGCTCGTGTCCCATCGTCACTACCAAAACGATCATCCTTACCTCCTTTATAACTAAAGAAGTTACCATCGTCCGCGGAGTTCCAACCGGAACCAAGTTCCGCGTTAAAGTTAAACCCCTTGTCGGGAAACGGGGCAGTTCGAATATCCACGTTCCCACCCGCGAAATTAGCGGTTATGTCTGGCGAGAATGACTTCTGCACCGATAAGCCGCTTACGACTGAAGAAGGGAATATATCCAGGGGAATCACATTTCTAGTAAGATCTGGCGAAGGGATGTAAGCGCCGTTAAGAGTCGTGCTCGAATATCGCTCACCCAACCCTCGCACATAGACGAACTTGTCATTTACCAGAGTCAGACCCGGGATCCTTCTCAGAGACGCGGCGACTGTTGAGTCCCCCATCCGGCTGATCGAGTCTGCGTCTAACACATCCCTAACCGAGTCATCATCTATTCTTTCCTGCAACAAAGCTTGAGAGGCACTGTAAAAGCGACCTATCACTACAACCTCTTCTATTTCTTCGTTATCTGCCTGCGCCATTGGGGTTGCAGGCTCTTGTGAGGCCTCTTCCGCGAGACCCAAGGGAATTGCCAAAGCCCCAAACATTAAGGCAATAAATCTATTTTTCCGTAGTAATACCATTTTTCCTCGCCTCTCTAGAATTCTATTTGACCAAGTCAGCTAATCTTTTTTTTCAATCAAGGCGTCGACCACAAGCCAACGCCTTGAAACTTGAATCAATTGACTATTCGAACCAGAGAGCGGCGCCTCTTGCGCCTTCGTGTATGCCGTAAGTCCAGTCAGCTGTCCAATCAGTTCCAGCAGTGCTTAGAGCTCCTACCACGTCGCCCGAAGTAGGTGTGATGGATGGCGTGCTAGTCGCACCAGGAACCGAGTAGATGGGAGGAGTCCCTTCCAGCAGAACGAGTCCGGTATCAGCTGTCGCCGTGGCGTTTAATCCACCAGCAGTCACATCGGCAAATACGTTTCCGCCGTTCGCGGCCTTCGCAAGAAAGACGTTGACGTCTTCGCCTGCAATGGTCTTGGACGACTTGGTTTCACAGGCGAACACGCTTGTGTTTATTTTTGCAGCACCGGTCGCGAAACCAGCGGACGCAGCAGTGTCATCAACTCTTATACACCAGTTACCTGAATCAATGGCAGGACCAAAGGAACTTACCACCAACGCGTCTGTGATTGTTGGGTATATCCCTTCTCTTAATCGCCAGCCAGCGCCGGGATCGTGAGTTCCTTGCTTGTTAACATTTTCTGCATCGTCGGCATCTTTCACTCCGTTTGGCGAAACAATGCAAGTCAGGTTTTTAATAGTAGGGGCACTGTTTAACCCACGAGTCTGCATGTCAGCGATGAACGCGTCTGTCTTGCTAGAGTACGATCCTATGCCGTCTGCCTCAATACACCGGTTCCCATCGTATTGGTTTTGAATAACCAGCGCATTAGTGATCGTACCGATATAACCCTCGTCAATGTCGATGCTGTCATCCCTGACGTACATCGCAACGTAGTTTTCGAAGTTTACGGCGCCACCGAACATCTCAATACCATCATCATAAGACGAATAGATCTCGAGGTTCTTGACGACCGTTCCGCTCCCAACGCCGCCGAAGGTAATGCCATTTAACTCATTCCCAGTAACCACTTCTGCACCAGTATGCATGGTCCGAACATATTCCAAACGGCCAGAGTTATCGGCATCGTTGTCACCACCGTAGTAATTCGCAGATTCTCCTTCAGAGCCTTCTGACTCCACGTGGCACTCGCCAGTTAGAGCCAAATCAGTCCCGCGAGTTCCGGTATAGGTACATTTATTGGTAACACCAAAACCATCGATAACCACACCACCCCATTGCTGGACTGCGTCGAATGCCGCTGTCCCGTTGAGCTGAGAGGTAGACGTCAACGTGATCGGCTTGTCTTTAGTTCCTATGGCGATGATCTTTGAACCCCTGTTTATAACCAGGAATTTCTCTTTGGATTCCCAAGCCAGCGTGGCGCCCGCTTCAATCGTGAGCGAGGGCCCATCCCCACCTTTTGCAATCCCGTTTGTTGTTAGACACGCGTTGGTCGAGCATGAAGGGCCCATAAAAAGAGACCCTTTGAATATGTGAGCACCACCGTCATCTAACTCAGGTATCAAAAGGTTTACCATCATGTTGTTGCCCACATCGGCAAAAGTTTGAGGATAAGTGCAATCACCAGTGGATGCGTCAAAATCTCCGATGAAAGTTGCTCCATTATCCACGTATGTGGCACAAGGATTTGTTGCCACAACGGGTGCCGCAGTCGAATTATCTTGAGAATTATCGTTTGTGACAGGATTGATATTAATATCTCCTCCGCCACCGCATCCCACCAAAACCATGGCCGCTATAAAAGCTGCGCAAACCGTTTTCAGTTGAGATTTTCCAAAATCCAGAATCTTTGAGAAGTTCATTCGTGCCCTCGTGTTTTTACTAAATAAAATAGATAAGCGGCAGAGATTAGCCGCACCCCTTTGAGGCAGTAATGTAGGATCAGAGGATGACAGATTTGTTTATCTTCTATGAATCTAAAATGACGTTTGCGTTTTGTTTTTTTTACATTGTGACAAATTAATGTCATTCAGCACTCGGGCCTTTTGGTTTTTTAGCTAGGCGGTCAATTTCAATTATTGCTCGAGGTTCAAAAAGACAGGATAACCAAAGCCGATTTAAAATCGGAATCAACCTCACTTGAGATTGATCATGACCCCCACTCCAACTAAGATAACGCCTGTGCCCAGGTGATGGAATTGGTAGACATGCTAGATTTAGGTTCTAGTGTCCTTGCGGCGTGCGAGTTCGAGTCTCGCTCTGGGCACCATTCACCTCAATAAATCAATAACTTACGAGTTATTCAGGATTCTCGCCCACATCATCAACCTCTCGATAGTATTTAACGATGGATTTGAGCTGGCTTAGGCAGTGTTTTGCTTCTGGAGTTTGCCTGCGTTGGTAATGACAGATATCGTGGCACTCTAATCACCGATAAAAAAAACAACATTATGATTACTCTGTATGGAATGCCGCCAGCTGGCGGATTGAGACAAATCAGTCCCTTTGTGGCCAAAGTTGAAATGGCCCTAAGATATCTTAAGGCAGATTACAAAAACGAAAGCGTCGGCCTTTTCAAAATCAATAGAAAGTCTCCGAATGGCAAAGTCCCTTGGATCAAGATCGACGATTTTGAACTAGGCGAATCGGATGCAATCATCGAGCACCTGGTTCAGATGTTTGATAGTGATTTATTGGAAGGTTTGAGCTCTGATGATCAGATACTCGGAACAGCGCTAAAGAGGCTAACCGAAAAAAATCTCTACTGGTACATGGTCTGGTCTAAGTGGATGACGGCAGAATCTAGAGAAGAAATTATCGAGTGTTTTTTTCCTCACTATCCCAAGTTCGTGCGCAAGATTGGCTCGAACTACGCAATTAGATTACAGACTTCTTTCTCAAAAGTTCACGGTATTGGTAGCCTTACCGAAGCCGCAAGAGAGGCTGAGGCGACAACGGACTTGCTGACTCTTTCGAACCAGCTTGAGAAAAACGACTTTTTACTGGGCCAGGACATCACTGTCTTCGATTTTTCCATCGCATCGATGCTCGCATCAATTCTCTTTCATGTTCCAAAAACGTGGTTGACCGATCTCGCGAAGGACTATCCAATCTTTCCTGCTTATCTTTATAGAGTCAGTGATCGCATCGGAGGATACCCTTTCATGCAGAATGAAACGGCGGATCCCGGTTCGGTAAATTAGTTCCTAAAGACATCCGAACCATCAAAAGATCTGTGGACGAGTAGGAGCCATGGCGGTCTACCCCGAAGCAGTCCAAAAAGAGTAAGTATGTTAATCCCTTCGGCCGCTTTTAATAGTCGTGGAGAGCTTGGTTTTGCGTGAGTTGGTTTTGACGAATTTTCCTAAGTTGAAAAATGAACTATTTCCTGGGCACCATCAGATCAAATCCGCCTATCGCGACTGATTAGTTAAAAAAGAAATTATTAAATCTTTAGATGTTAAGCTAAGCGATAAAAACGCCCTTGTAATCGATGTTTGATTATCTGAAAAATATACCAATATGGTTATTTCTGGTTTGTGCTATTGAAACGCACGCTGAGTCTACTGGCTTTTATTATGGCGGAGAGGCAAGAGCCAGATATGAATCACTGGACGGTCAGTTTAGAAGCGGACGTTCAGGCAACGATCAGCTCGGAGCTTTTAGAGGGCTTGTCTCCCTAGGCTATCAAGGCCAAACAATGGGTTTTCACGCCGAACTGCAAGACGCTCGGGGGTACTTGAATGATAGCTCGAGCCCAACAAGCCCAAGCTTTGTGAACCCACTGGACCTTTTACAAGTTTATGGTTCGCTTCGATTGCCTCAGAGGATTCTGTTAGCGGACTCGAACGTTAAATTAGGCCGCTTTACCCTGGACATTGGCAGCAGACGTTTTGTCGAACGAAATGATTTTCGCAATACCATAAACTCTTATACGGGCGTGCACTGGAATAGCAGCTCTCACAACGGAAGCAACTTGGATTTGTTTTTCGTAAGCCCCGTAGATAAAAAGCCCAAAGACTTCTTGAGCTTGTCAGAAAACAAGTTAGAACTGGACAAAGAAAACGACAACAAACGTTTTTGGGGAGCACATTGGCAAAGACCAGATCTCTTTAACGAGGTGCAGCTCGATATCTTTGTTTATGGGGTCAATGAGTTTGACAGGCCCGCCAAGTTGACCTTAGACCGAGAAGTAATCACGGCTGGCACTCGGGTTCTGCGAAAGAAAAAGGCGGGCCGGTTTGATTTAGACGTAGAGGTGGGCTGGCGGCGGGGCGAGATGTCCCAGAGCACCGATCCGGCATCTCCAGAGCTCAAAGTTCGGGCGCATATGATCCATGCTGAGATTGGATATACCTTCTCAAGCTCCTGGAACCCTAGGTTGGGTTTAGAGTTTGATTTAGCTACCGGAGACGATACCGATACAGTACACCGGTATGAACGGTACGAAAGGTTTTATGGAACGCGGAGGGGTGATCTTGGTAACACCAGTATTCACGGACCGTTAACCAGAAGTAACATATCAGTGCCAGGCTTGCGATTTTCTTTTAAAAAAGGTCCCACCGATGGACGCTTCCTATTACAACGCGCCAGCTTGCACTCAGCGAAAGATGAATGGGTTGTGGCTAAGTTGCGAAATGAAACCGGCGACACCGGTTCAAGATTGGGCAATACATTTGACTTTCGAATCCGTCATTGGCTCAAAGAGGATCATGTTCGTATTGAAATCGGAGGCTCGATATTGGAGTTCAGTCACTATGTAAAAGAGCTGAAACCTAATTTAAAGGAGGATCGAACTATCTACGGATATTCGCAAATTTCCTGGTTTTTCTAACCCGAGTCGCTTCAATAAAAAGGCTATACGCGCAAACCTGAGTCAAGCTGTGATCTAGTCGATGGGCCTTATGAGCATCCCGCAGCCTAAGCAGTCCGAGTAATCTAATACAGGTTTATCCGTGGAGCCATCATCAGCACGCGACACTTTATGATTTTCTGCCAAGATCTTTCTAGAACCCCTTTTCTAAGGAATACCCTTGTTGTTACCGTAAACCGAATTTGAAGATGCATAGACTAGATGTCCTACGCTAAATAGTCGGGCCTGCTCCAATAAACGCATAAACGATAAGAGATTATTGTTGATTACATCTACAGGATGCTCTATCGAGTAACACACATGCGCTTGTGCAGCCAAATGAATATTACAATCTGATTTCGCCTCTTTGAAAAAGGAACTTAAGGCATCGGTATTAAGAAGATCCATTTCTTCAAAATTGAATTCGCCAGGGCCCCTTCCAACTCTTTCAATCGGTCTCTTTTGACAGATACATCACAGAAAGAGGAAAAATTATCCAAACCAAATACTCTATAGCCACTTGCAAGTAGCCGCTTACTTATATGAAAACCTATGAAACCAGCAGCACCGGTGACAAGAACGTTCACTCTATTCCAAATAGTGCAGAGTTTCGTCCAATGCCTTCACAGATTAATCCATAATCTGCAACGCGAGCTGGATGATAGATATTGCGACCATCAAAAATAAGTTTTTCCTTAAGAGAATTACTCAAGCGTCGAAAGTCTGGTTGCTTGAACTCTCTCCATTCCGTGACCACGATTAATGCATCGGCATTATCCGCTGCACTGTACGGATCTCCAACATAGGTAATATTCCGTTCACCCAAAGCTTCCCTGCTAGACTCTAAGGCTTCAGGGTCGTAAGCCCTAATTTGAGCCCCTCGAGCTATTAGCTCCTCAATAATAACGAGACTGGGGGCTTCTCTGATGTCATCGGTACCAGGCTTAAACGAAAGACCCCAAAAGCCAAAACAGTAACCAGACAAATCTTCACCAAAGTGACGGCAAACCTTATCAACAATCAATTTTTTTTGTTGATTATTTCTAGATTCAACCGCTCGAAAAATTGCTCCGTCAATACCAGCGTCTTTCGCCATCGCGATCATTGCTTTAACATCTTTTGGAAAACAAGAGCCACCATAACCACAACCAGGA
>CAJWGQ010000071.1 GCA_913041025.1 uncultured Gammaproteobacteria bacterium
TCCTTTGCCTACAATAATGATGGGACGGCATCGTGGTTGTCGCAGCAGGGCTCCGGTCCTTTTGATGGGCCTGAAACGCTGGCGTTAGCAGAGCGCTGTCTCCTGGGATTTAGTGCAGGTCCTCCGAGCCTTCCGGGCCTCTATAATAATTTCAAACGGATCATTCAGACCGATGATCATGTCATGATCCTGCTGGAGATGGTGCATGATGCTCGAGTCATTAAACTCAACACGGAGCACTCTTCTTCAGTTAATCGCCAATGGCTCGGTGATTCTGTTGGACGTTGGGAAGGCGATACGCTTGTTGTAGAGACGATTAATTTTAAGACCAGTACCGGGCTTTATGGAGGAGACGAAAATCTCCACCTGATGGAGTGGTTTAGCTTATTGGAGGATGGCAACCTGCTGTATCGATTTACCGTCGATGATCCTACAATTTGGACCGAGTCTTGGAGTGGTGAATACGTTTGGAAGAAAAGTGCTGGAAAAGTGTATGAGTACGCTTGCCACGAAGGTAATTACGCGATGGGCAATATTCTAAGGGGCGCTAGAATTTTAGAAGATGAGTACACCGGCCCCATTGCTGCCCAAGCAGAGGAGTAGGGAGTATTTCATTTTTTGACTGGATGCTCGGCGATGACTTCTTCATTGGGCTCTGTGCCCCAGCCCGGTCTATCTGGAATTACTAACTCCCCATTTTCGACTTCCGGTGGGTGGGTTACTAGGTCGTCTTTCCATGCCACATCGTCTATGTCGATTTCCATGATCCTAAAATTAGGTATAGCGGCGCAGAAGTGAGCGCTCATCATTGTGCACAAATGACCGTAGAAGTTGTGGGGTGCTACGTTTACTTCATAGGCGTCCGCCATTGCTGCGATCTTGTATGATTGCCAGGCTCCATTCCATGGGATATCGATGATGGCGACGTCCATCGACTGGGCCTCGAAATACCTACGAAATTCTCGATGGCCATATAGCGACTCGCAGGATGCTATTGTTTCGTTACTTTGTTGTCGTATGTATGAAAGAGCTTCTGGATTAAAGACGTCGAGCTCGTACCAGAACAAATCAAAGTCTTTCAGCGCTCTGATTACCCGGAGATAGCCCTCAGTTTTAAAGTTGAAGTTCATATCGAGCAGAATGTCGACCTCCTCTCCTGCGCCTTGGCGAAGGGCTGACATCTGCTTTTCCAGGTCCTCAAGTAGAGTTCGATCCGCATTCAGCTCAGGCGCACCGGGTACGTTTGCTCGGTTTGCGAATCCTGGGCTATGCACGTAGCTGTTCTCACCGAATCGATACATGTTGCATTTGAGTGCTTTGAACCCGGCATCTTTAACTTCACGGCCGAGACTGATGAGGTCTTCTACCGACTTTAAAACGGGTTTGCCTAAAAACTTGGAAGTGAATTCGTTCATGCGGTAGGTCCCGCAGTGGGACCAGTACAAAGGCAGTCGATCTCTTAATTTGCCTCCAAAGAGTTCGTAACAGGGCACTCCAAGGGCTTTGCCTTTGATATCGAGCAACGCATTTTCGATTGCCGCCAGTGCCTGAGCGTTGATACCGCCTGGTGCTTGTCTTGTCATCGCATATAGGCGTGTGAATGTGGTTTCGTGACTTAGCGCGCCCGTACCGATGATGGTTGGCGCTAGTTGCTCTATGACTCGAGAAACCCCCTTGCTCCCATAGGACTCGTTGTACTCGCTGTAACCTGTGACGCCTTCACTTGTGGAAATTTTCAAGAACGAAAAGTTTCGCCAACCGGCGTCGCAGTGAAGCGACTCTATATTTGTAATGAGCAAGGCCTTAGTTCCCAGTTTCAATTATCAGAGATGATTTAACATAAATATCCGAAGCTGTCAGCCAAAGCAGGATTAAAGATAAAAAGTCGTTTGAACATACAGGTAATTGATGGTTATCTATTGTTGAGGAATACAAAGGGGAGGTCAGATGAATCCTCGTACACCAGTGGTCGTGGGTGTTGGACAAGTTTTAAATCGTTCCAAAGATTTAGATGATGCAATAGAACCTATCCAGATGATGCTGAAGGCGGTGTACCGAGCCGAAGAAGATTCTGGATCGAAATTGTTGAGTCAGGTCGGATCTGTCCGTGTTATTCGAGGAGTCTGGGACTACGGTAACCCTGCGGGCTTTATTGCTGAAAAAATTGGTAGTCCAAATTCAGAAACCATGGGTACTTTATTCGGAGGTAATCAGGTCCAGGCGGTACTGAATCGATCGTGTCTGGACATCCTATCGGGAGATCATGATTTGATTGTCTTGACCGGGGCTGAGAACGGCAACAGCAGCAATCGAGCAAGGAAGCAGGGTGTACAAATGCACTCGACGAGCATTCCGGGATCGCCCGATGAAATAGTTGGGTCACAAAAACCAGAGCATCATGAATTTGAGGTGGCGAAAGGGATTAAGCAAGCGATACAGGTTTATCCCATGTATGAAAATGCGATCCGCTATGCTCGCGGTGAGACGATGGATGAGCATTTGATAAGGGTCTCTGAACTTTGGTCTAGGTTCAATGAGGTGGGCCTAGAAAATCCGAATGCGTGGATACAGACGCGGCATTCTGCTGAGGAGATACGAACGCCTAGTTCCTTGAATCGAGCAATAAGCTTTCCCTACACCAAAATGATGAACGCGAACATGGTTGTGGATATGGGAGCGGCTTTGCTTCTCTGTTCGGCCGAAAAAGCCAAACAACTAGGCATTGATGAAGAAAAGTGGGTTTATCCCTATGCTGGGGTCCAGGGTTATGATCATTTCTCTGCCTCTGTAAGAGATAATTTCGTCGAGTCGCCGGGCGTGCGGATTACTGGACGTAGAGTGATGGATTTGGCTCAAACGACTGCAGAAGAATTAGAGTACGTTGACCTTTATAGCTGTTTTCCTTCGGCGGTTCAGGTTGCTGCGAAGGAGCTGGGCCTTCCGGAAGATCGCCCATTAACGGTGACGGGTGGTTTGACATTTGGAGGCGGTCCTCTTAATAACTACGTTATGCATTCAGTTGCACGGACGGTCGAATTGCTGAGAGCTAGTCCAGGAAAGAAGGGGTTAGTCACCGCTAACGGAGGGAACCTTTATAAGCACGTGCACTGTATCTATGGCTCTGAGCCTCCTTCGCAGGATTTCCAGTTTGAAAATGTACAACAAGAGATCGACGCGCTCCCCTCCCGGAATTGTTTGCCTCACTATGAGGGCAAGGTTGAGATCGAATCTTACTCGGTCATGTACGGTGGTGAGGGTCCAACGGTTGCCCACTGCGCGTGTCTGACAGAAGAAGGAGATCGGGTTTGGGCTAACAACGAAGATATTGATGTGATGTTGGCGATGACTCAGGAAGAATTTTGCGGTCGGTCGGCAAATATTTCGTCTGACGGTTCCGTTGATTCGTTTTCTTAGAGTTTTTTGATGGTCAATAACTAGAAATAGCGGACAACTAGGAACAGAGGAAGATCAATGGCGATAGAGATAAGGCCTGCGGCTAGCGATGAGATGGATCAGTTCGGTTTGATGGGCGCCTACTCCTATGGCGGATCATTTGGTGACGGAGCAGACAATATTACTTCATCTTCGAATAGACCAGAGTGGACCTTGTGTGCCTTTGATGGATCGACAATGGCTACGGCATTCAGTGCCTTCCCGTTTACGATGAGAGCCAATGGAAAGGCCATGTCATACGCTGGGATTTCTGGAGTTGGAACGAGGCCCGAATACAGGCGTCAAGGTCTGTTGAGACGGATAATGACTCAAGCTTTTTCTGACATGCGTGATCGACAGCAGTCAGTCGCCGGTCTATGGGCCTCTCAAGCGGCAATTTACCAGCGTTATGGGTTTTCCATTAATAATTTCAAACGAAAGTATGAGATTGATTCGGTGAATGTACGGTTCAACGATAATGACACCGAATCCTTAAGCGTTATCCGCCATTTGCCTGGAGAGGTGATGGATTTGGTGAAGAGCTTATACCGTGAGTTTGTCCAAGATCGCATGAGTTACCTGCACCGTTCGACGGCGCTTTGGATGAATAATGTGTTCGAAGAAGGCGAAGACGGGCCTGTTTACGTCGCTGTCGCCTACGATTCAGGTGAACCTAAGGCACACGTTGCCTATACGCTAAGGGCTGGCAAAGTGAACGACAGGGCGCGTCCTCAAGAACTAAAGATATTGGATTTCACATGGTTGACGAAGCAGGCGTATCGTTCAATTTGGCAATATCTGGGTCTTCACGATCTCGTCGGACGTATTACTTGGGAAACGGCTCCAATCGACGATCCGGCCTACGAAATGTTTCAGGAACCTCGCCTTCTGCATACTGAAGATCAAGAGGGCGCTTGGTTTAGAGTAATTGATGTCCCAGCGGCCCTAGAAAATCGGGGGTATTTTGAAGAGGGGGAGGTTGTTATAGAGGTCTTTGGTGATGACATTGCTGATTGGAATAATGGCAAATGGAAATTAGAGGTCGCTAATGGAGAAGCGGTTGCTCAATCGACCAAGGAGAGTCCAGACTTAAAGCTAGGAATCAAGGCGCTGGGTTCGTTGTTTACTGGGATGCGAAGGGCGAGAGAGTTAGCGGCCTGGGGTTTGATTGAAGGAGACGCTCGTACGATTTCAACCTCTGATAACCTCTTTGTGACTCGTCACGCGCCTCATTGTCCGGATCATTATTGAGAGTGTGATTAAGTGGTTTCATTCTTTAGCTAAATTTGTTTTATCGATTATGAAGTGGTTTTTACTGGTATTAGGATTGTTCATTGCCCAGGTCGGAATTTCGCAACCTGATTATCGGCACGGCTATGCGTTTTTAGCGAAACAAAAATATGACGAAGGCTTCGAGCACTTTGACTATGTAAATCCGAAAGCTTCAAAGGGGGGAACCTTTCGAATTCCAGATATGGGGGCCTGGGATAGCTTCAATCCTATCCCGCTGAGAGGGCGCGTGGTGAGCGGAGTGAGTATTTGGTCACCTGTTGATAACTTCATTTATGACTCTCTTTTGGCGGGCTCGCTGGATGAACCTGCCTCTTTTTATCCCAAATTGGCTAAAGGCGTTCGGGTTGCCGAAGATGGCACTTACATAGACTTTATGATTCGAGGGAATGCCCGTTGGCACGATGGGAAAGCCATTACTGTTGAAGACGTGTTATTTACCTTTGATGTTTACATGACGAAAGCCAACCCCTCTATTCGCACGCCTTTGGAGATCATCGATCGTTTGGAAGTTCTTGATGAGGATGAAATACGTTTTTGGATTAGCAAAGAATCGGTGGGTGATCCTATTATTCCAATAAGAATTGGCGTAATGGCGATCTTGCCGAAACACTACTGGATAGACAAAGACATTACTCTGACAACGATGATTCCGCCTTTGGGATCGGGTCCTTATAAGGTTGGCGATTTTGATCCTGGTCGATGGGTTGAATATGAGCGGGTTCCAGATTACTGGGGTTCCGAGTTACCGGTGAATCGGGGTATGAACAATTTCGATATTGTGAAGTTTGACTATTTTCGAGACGACCAGGTGAGAACGGAATCTGTGAAGGGACATGTCGTAGATATTCTTGAAGAAAACCTTCCAAGACGGTGGGCCACGACTTATGACTTTCCTGCGATAAAACAAGGACTGTTCAAGGCCGAGACCTCTCAGCTACTCAATCCGGCTGGGTTGTGGTGGCCGATGTTTTTCAATCTAGATCAGCCTCGTTTTCAGGACATACGGGTCAGAGAAGCTCTGTGGCTGTGTGCGGATTTTGTCTGGTACAACAGACGAGATTACGATTTTTGGGGCACAGCAACCAGCTTCTTTCATGGTTCCGAATTGGCACAGAGAGGTTTGCCGAGTGAGCAAGAACTGAAACTGCTTGATCCAATTCGAGAGCTCGTGCCGCCCAGAGTATTTACAGAAGAATACAAACCTCAACCATACGGAGGTACAGGTTGGCACCGGGACAAACTGGTTAAAGCGGCTGGGCTGTTAAAAGAAGCGGGTTGGCAGGTTGAGGACGGTGAGCTGATTCATGAAAAAACTCGGGAAAAGTTCAACGTGCGTTTGCTAGCGGTTTCACCAGCACTTGGGGGTGGATTTATTCCTTTTACGCGAGTTATTAAACGTCTGGGAATCACTTCTTCCATAAAATCGCCGGAAATTTCAAACTGGTTATATCGTATGCGCTCCGGTGACTTTGATATAGGCGCGATCTGGTTTCTGCCCTCCATGACGCCTACGCGCGACGTGACAAACATGTTTTCGTCGGCAACGGCCGATCAAGAATACAGCTCCAACTACCCGAACATGCGCGATCCAGCGGTGGATCATTTGATCAACGCAATGTACGCCGCACGAACTTGGGAGGAGTTTGTGGCTGCGACGCGCGCACTGGACAGAGTATTACTTTGGAATTTCTATTTTATTCCAGGCATGTCTAAGGTGGATTTCGCGTTTGGCTGGTGGGATAAGTTTGGCATTCCGGAACACGGTAAATTGAATCATCCCTGGGCTTCAAAACGAATCTGGTGGTGGGATGAAAAAAAAGCCGCCGCGATAGATGAATTTCACGGTATTAGATAATGGGCCGTTACATCATCAAACGCTTGTTGTTGATAGTGCCCACCCTGATAGGGATAGTCGCCATTAACTTTCTTCTGGTTCAGTTAGCTCCAGGGGGGCCTGTTGATCAGGCGATTGCTCAGGTAACGGGGCTGGCAACTTCATCAACAATGGCCGTGTCCTCTGGTGGCGCCTTGGGCCCTCCAGCGGACGCCGGTTACTCAGCGAGTTCCGGATTAGATCCAGAAATAATCAAGGAGATCGAAAAACAGTTCGGATTTGATAAGCCTCCATTGGAGCGCTTTCTTTTGATGATGAAGAATTACCTTCAGTTCGACTTTGGAAATAGCTACTTCCAGGATCGACCGGTTAGTGAGATTGTATTGGAACGACTGCCCGTAACAATATCTTTGGGGCTATGGACAATTCTGATTGTTTATATTGTATCGATTCCACTCGGAGTGCGAAAAGCGCTTTCGGATGGACAGAAGTTCGACATTTGGTCCAGCGGTTTGATTTTTTTTGCGAATGCAGTGCCAGCGTTCTTGTTTGCCATTATTTTGCTGGTTGGCTTTGCGGGAGGATCCTATTTGAATTGGTTTCCGATGAGGGGCTTATCTTCAGAGGGCGCGGACCAACTGGGTTTTTTCAGTTACGCGCTTGATTATCTATGGCATCTGGTTTTACCTGTGACGGCGTTGACCTTGGGCGGGTTTGCGACGCTGACTATGCTAACTAAAAACAGTTTTCTGGAGGAATTGAGTAAACAGTTTGTTTTGACTGCGCGAGCTAAGGGGCTCGCTGAATCAAGAGTTTTATATGGGCATGTTTTCAGAAATGCCATGTTAATTGTAATAGCGGGATTTCCTGGGGCTTTCATAGCGGTTTTATACACAGGCTCCATGCTAATAGAAGTGATTTTTTCCCTCGAGGGTATGGGTCTGCTCGGGTACGACGCGATAGTAAAACGGGATTACCCGGTCTTGTTCGCGACGCTCTACGTTTTTACGTTGGTTGGTTTGTTGATGCAGCTCATAGGCGATTTGGTATACGTTTTAGTTGATCCAAGAATCGATTTTGAGACACGATAATGATGAGTCCGATTAACCAGAGACGGCTGGAGAACTTTAAGGCAAATAGGAGAGGCTACTGGTCTCTGTGGATATTCCTCGCTCTTTTTATTGTTTCCATGTTTTCTGAGTTTATAGCCAATGATAAGCCGATCGTTTTTACAAAGGATGGCGAATTGTTCTTTCCAGTCTTTGTTACTTACACTGAAAAAGAGTTGGGTGGTGTTTTAGATACGGAAGCCGCGTACAAAGATTCTTATGTGCGTGGGCTGTATGAGCCTTACGGTTGGGCCGTTTGGCCGCCGATTCCTTTTTCATACGACACCATACATTGGGAGCTGGACGTGGCACCAACTCCGCCCGACAGCACGCATTTATTAGGGACGCAGGGGTGGGGTAGTGACGTACTTGCGAGATTACTCTACGGGTTTCGTTTGTCCGTTCTTTTTGGCCTTTCTCTAACCCTGGTGAGTACTCTGATTGGCGTGACAGTAGGCGCGTTGCAAGGGTTTTTTGGGGGAGCGGTCGATCTGTTAGGGCAGCGCGTAGTAGAAATTTGGTCGGGGCTCCCCGTACTGTTTATTCTGATTATTCTTGCGAGCATGTTCGAGCCCAACGTGTTTTTGTTGCTACTGATATTGGCCTGTTTTAATTGGATGGTCATGGTAGGTTTGGTTCGGGCCGAATTTTTGCGTGCTAGAAACTTTGAGTTTGTTAGGGCGGCAAGAGCGCTGGGTGTAAATGATTTCACGATTATGTTTCGCCATGTCCTGCCCAATGCCCTGGTCGCGACCTTAACGTTCTTTCCTTTTCTGCTAAATGGGTCTGTAACCATGCTGACTGCACTGGACTTTCTGGGTTTTGGCCTACCCCTCGACTCACCCTCACTAGGGAGGCTCCTATCTGAAGCAAAATCCAATTTGCAGGCGCCATGGCTAGGTATGAGCGTTGTGCTTACTTTGGCAACAATGTTGACTCTACTAATTTTTGTGGGCGAGGCTGTCCGCGATGCTCTAGATCCAAGAAGAACACTGATGCAAAAAGGGTAACAGGCTTAGCATGGATAAGGTTTTGGAGATAGGTCATTTTGCCGCTGGGTTTTGTGGTCGCTTGTTTGCTAAAAATGGAGCGGAAGTAGTCCGTGTTAATCAGAACCCCCTGCCTTCGTGGGTTACGAGCGAGGCGATGGACTTATATTTGCACAGTGATAAAAAGGTGGTTGATTGTCAGGATCCAGATCGAATCGCGGAGTTGGCTAGCAAAGCAGATCTGTTGGTATTTGAAGGGACCTCCGCGAATTCTGTTGAGAGCTGGGGGATTGGTCAATGGGAAGTGCCTTTGAAATCGATTATTACACCGTTTGGGTTAACTGGACCCAAGAAAAATTGGAGGTCGAGTTCAAACGTGTTGCTGGCCATGGGCGGTTATACTAATTGTTCGGGAGATCCGGACAGAGCGCCTTTGTCCTTGCCTGGACATTACGTGGAGTTCCAAGCTGGTCAATTTGCCTATATAGCAGCTAACGCAGCAAGATTTTCAGAGGAATCGGTAACTATCGATATCAGTATGCTCGAGTGTGTCATGGCTCTAAGCCAGTTCACAACGGTCCAATGGTCGTGTGCCGATCATATTCGCTCTCGCCACGGGAATGATTTTTGGTGGGTTGTGCCTACAAATATGTTTCGCTGTAAAGATGGTTGGGTGTTTATAAACATAACCCCGAATTTTTGGGATGCTTGCGTTGCTTTTCTTCAACTCCCTGAGCTGATCATTGATTCCAGATTTGAGACGAACGCGTCGCGTATGGTTAATCGGGATGAGCTACATCGTATTATTCAGCAGGCCGTTGCGAATGTGGATAAGGAAGATCTCAGATCCCGGGCGACCGAGTGTCGGATTCCTTTAGGAGTGGTAATGACCTTTGAGGAGGTGTTGGAGGATCCACACCTGCTTGCGCGAGACTTTTGGCAGGAACCAATCGACAGGAAAGGATTGCGTATGCCGGATGTGCCTTTTCGATTTGACGAAATAAAACGTGATCCACCAAGCGGTATGCAGATGGTGGATATTGACGAGGTCTGGAATGGCTAGAGGCCCACTTTCCGACATTCGTATACTGGACTTGAGTCATGTCTGGGCCGGGCCTCTTTGCACTCGGATTCTGTCTGACCTCGGTGCTGATGTGATTAAGATAGAAAGATCGTATGCGCGTGGGCTAAGAGAGCCTGTAGGGGATCCGATAGGTGGCTGGATTGGGAAAGATCCGGGAAAAGAGCCATGGAACCGGAATGCAGCTTTTGTCAAACTCGCCAGAAACAGCCGCAGCGTTTGTTTAGATCTCAAGCATACTAAAGGGCGAGAAATATTTTTAGAGTTAGTCGGTCATGCAGATGTTGTGATCGAAAATTTTAGCGCAAACACCATGCCTAACCTAAACCTTGATTACGAGACTTTGGTTCAAGCGAATCCGAATCTCATATATCTAACCATGCCCGGTTTTGGTAAGACTGGTCCTTACAAGGATTGGGTGGCTTTCGGTCCCATCATAGAACCTATGAGCGGCCTGACTGCTGCGATGGGCTACTCTTTGGAAGAACCAAGGAATTCAGGCGTCGCACTGGTCGACCCAACGTCGGCTACAAGCGCCGCTGCGGCAGTTGTTACGGCAATCCGAACGAGGAAAAAGAAGCTAGGCGGCAGTACTCGCATTGAAATGAGCCTTCACGAGGCTGGTGTCTCTTTTAACGGGCCTTGGTTGGTCGACAGTCAGTTGGGAGCACCTTCTCCTGTATTGAATAATGGACACCCCAATATGTCTCCCCACGGGGTGTATCCCTGTAAGGGGAAAGATGCCTGGTTGGCGCTGGCCTGCGAGGATCAAAAAGATTGGGAGAATTTAGTGAAGATAGACGGTCGTTTGGATCCCAAATGGACTCTAAAGGAGCGTGAGGAGCGCTCTGACCTGATTGATTTGAGTATCGGTGCTTGGTGCGAAACGAGGACTAAAGAGGCCGCGGCTGATGAGCTCCAGAATATGGGTATTGCTGCAGGACCAGTAAATACAGTACCGGATATGTTTGAGGATCCTCAGGTGGTGGAACGAGAGTTTTTTGTACCCTTTGAGAGGGCCGCGACACCGATGCCAGGTAACCCTATTAAGATGGAGGGCATTGATTCGTCCGATTGGACTCGCTGTCCTGATCTGGGAGAGCATAATTTTGAATTATTGGAAGACTGGCTTGGTTATACGTCAGACGAGTTGAACCAGTACCTAGCACAAGGCGTCATTGCTGAGAGGCCGCCAAGTTAAATCAGGAGAGTTGTATGCTTAACGATATTTCACCCATAGAGGCCGGTCTGTCCGAGAGCAGACTCGAGAGAGTCTCTGATTGGCTTTCGGATCAGACGAAAAAAGATCGTCTTGCTGGATGCAGTGTTCTGGTAGGGCGAAAGGGGGGCGTGGCTTACTTTGGCAGCACCGGAATGGCAGACAAAGAGCTCGGCAAGCCATTTCAAAGAGACACGATAGTTCGAATATTTTCCATGACCAAACCGGTAACGACTGTCGCGGCGATGATGCTTTACGAGCGAGGCGCATTCCAATTGGATGATCGAGTAAGTCAGTATCTTCCTGAATTTGCCGAAACTCCTGTTTGGAAAGGAGACGGTATCGAACATACAGAAGCACAGAGCACTCCGATGCTGGTCCGACACTTGATGACCCATACATCTGGTTTAACTTATGGGTTTATGCAGAGTAATGCCGTCGATGAAAGTTACCGCAAAGAACGGATTGAGTTTCAAGGCGATCATGAAACGCTGGAAGAGGCCGTCAAACGATTGGCTCGAATTCCGCTTATGTGTCAGCCAGGCTCTCAGTGGAATTACAGCGTCTCAACTGACGTGTTGGGCCGATTGGTAGAAGTCTGGTCTGGATTGACTCTCGAAGAGTTCATGGAAAAAGAGATTTTTGATCCTTTGCAGATGGCTGATACAGGATTCAGTGTTTCGGAACAAAATATAGAGCGATTTTCCGCGCTGTATAGCCCACTTCATGGCAGCGGAGGCATGAGCTCTATTGGTGCGGCATCCGATGAAAATTCTCTAGCGCGAAGCGGCCTCAAGTTAGAAGAAAGTTATGTAGAAAGCGGCTACTTGAAACCAGCTGGGATGTTCTCCGGAGGCGGCGGTTTAGTCTCTTCAATCGATGATTACAGTGCCTTTTGCCAAATGCTTATGAATGGTGGAGAGTTAAACGGCCAACGGTTGTTAGGTCGGAAAACAGTGGAACACATGCGTTTGAACCATCTTCCAGACAATAGAGACATGGCTGCGATGGGGCAACCGGTTTGGAGTGAGACTAGCTATGATGGTATTGGGTTTGGTTTGGGATTTGCGGTTGTTTTGGATCCTGCTAAGGCAAGTATTGTCGCGTCTGTCGGTGAGCATCACTGGGGTGGGGCCGCGAGCACATTTTTTTGGTTGGATCCCCTTGAAGATCTCTTCGTTGTCTTTTTTACTCAGTTGATTCCTTCGTCGACTTATCCGATTAGAAGAGAGCTCAGGACCAGGATTTATCAGACATTGGTGGAATAGCAAACACAAAGACTGGAGACATAATGTGGATATAGAGACTTATCAAGGGCATGGATTACATCTCATTTTTAACGATGAATATCCAAACAAAACGGTTAACGGCCGAGCCAACTCAGAAATCCTCGATGCGTTGAATACCTCGGGAGACGTTCATTACCATCCGTGCCCGGAGGCATATCCCGGGGAGGAGACGCCTACAGGGAATCTACAACGATTTAAAAAGTGGTCGAAGAGCGCTGTCTATCCGGGTACAGAGCGCACTGTTTCTATTTATGTGCCAGATCTCGAAGATTCAGGCTATTCCGGGAAATACAAGTTGATAGTTTTCCAAGATGGTGACGGTTACTTGAACAGGGAAGGTCCTATTCGAGCAACGAAAGTACTGGATACCCTGATTCACAATCGCGAAATTGAACCTACGATTGGGCTGTTCGTGAATCCTGGAGTACCTGAAAGCGCTCTGGCCGGTGCTGATGATCGGCAGATTTTGGGTCAGCGAAGTATAGAGTACGATACTTGCAACGGGAAATACGCGAGATTCCTGATCGACGAGGTTATACCGTTTATGGAGTCAGAGGTTGGGCTGCCTGTGTCTGAAAACCCAAAGGATAAAATCATTTGTGGTATTTCGAGTGGCGGGATTTGTGCGTTCAATGCGGCTTGGCACGAACCTGCCTATTTTGGCAACGTCATCAGTCATTGTGGCTCTTTTACCAATATTCGGGGAGGTAATCAGTTTCAGTATCTCGTTCGCAGTACAGAGCGCAAGGACATCAAAGTATTTTTGCAAAGTGGTGAAATGGATGCCGATATCATCCTGGGCAGCTGGCCTCTGGCAAACCAGACCCTTGCCTC
>CAJWGQ010000072.1 GCA_913041025.1 uncultured Gammaproteobacteria bacterium
CCTCCTCTGGAAGAACAAATTGATACCAGTCCCCGCGAACTCTGCCGTTTGCATGATTCCAGACTTGCCTTATTCGAGCCCAGCTCTCCTTTGGATTCCAGGCCAACATGCTCAACCAGAATTAGCCTCGTCGGTAACTAGATTTTAGAGGCAGCACTAACTCTCCGTCGTACTCCTTATGAGACAGGTCAAACTATGATGAATTGCATGACTGTGGTGATACCAAACACGGTCAGACCGACTGATCAACGCGTAGACCTTTTCGAAAATCTCGTTCAATTCTTTCGACTTAGACACCGTTCGATGCTGCAGTTCATGAATTGCAATCAGTCTCGTGAATGGTCTAGTTGTTCCATGCATAAACAAAACTGAAATCAATAAAGCCAACATCCATGCGTAGATGGCTGGGCTCAACTCTGACCACACCCAGGAGGCGACAGTTCCCGTCAACACAAACAAACCCAGGTTTCAGTAGGGTCTATCGCCAGCCCTTTAGATCACGAAGTTTCATTAGTTCTAACAATAAATCTCGATCAATCGAAACTTTATACCAAGCGATCTTAGTCTGCTCCTGAAAGTCAGATTCGAACACACCCTTCCCTTATTTATTGAGCAACTTCCACTGTTACATTTCATATTGATACATTCGTCTACTAATGCCAATATCGAACGAGCTGAACGCTACCGGTCAAAGAGATCAAATGTTGATATGGGCAGACCAATTTCCAAACTCTTAACGATCCTCATCTTTTTACATGCAAATTCAATACATGCATCTGAAAATAGATGTACTGGCATAAAAGATGCCGAAAAAAAGTCGGAGTGCTTTGACGGTAAATCAAAACAAAAGATGCCGCCTTACCGAGGCAGTAACCCTACTGCTAATGAAGCAATTTCCGCTGAAAGCCCTAAAGAAGAAAAATATATTGGCAACAGAGCCAAAAGCCTTTTTGACTGGAAGGGCACGGAGCCATTTATTAGCAAGATCAAAAAGATTCGGAGTCGTGAAAAGCAACGCATGGTCTTCCTTCTAAATAATGATCAAATCTGGATTCAAATAGAACCAAGATTTCAGCCCTTCAAGGAAGGAGAACAAGTCTACATACAGGCTAATTTTACGGGAGGGTTCAACATGAGATCTGAATCTGGAGCTTTTACCCAAATCAGAAGGATCCAATAGTGCTCGGAATCAGTCATAAGACGGCTTACAACTAGTTAAACTAGTACTTATAGGTTCCAAAACACGACAGTTAAACAACTGAAGTTACCTAACTGTTAGACGAGTGACGTAAAACCATTCGTCGAATTGAAAGAATTGAGCAACCTTCCCTCAGCTGAATTGAACTTGGGGTTCAGAATTTATCTAAGCAAGACTCCCTTGGATTCCTGTTATCACAGGTTACGATGGCACTTTGCATGACCCAAGAGGCCGTATCTGGTCCCTTCGAGTCGGTGCTAGCCTATAACGTTCTATCGTTAACTCGGTAAATTAAAGCCCCTCCTTAGCGAGGGGCTTTTTATTTGAGCAACCGGTTGAGATTACCATAGCGCTTTGGGTCAAGGTCTTTACCTTGAAGCCCTGGAAAATCAGGACCATACCGGTGAGCTCTAAAGGTCGCATTCATTCTGCCTCCAAGCCTTGGATTTCCATAGTAAAACGGACTGATGTACTCCCAGACTACTTTTTTGTCTCTGGTGACTTCGAATATCTGGCCTTTGGCAGTCTCACAAATCAAATAATTCCCATTGGGAAGGTAGTCGACACTACCACCAAAATAGCTGTAAAAAGAAAAAGGCGGGTCGTCAGCGTACTCCCAAAGAATCTTTTTGGATTTAGCATCAATTTCAATGACTCTTGAGTAATCTAAATTGTGTTTGCGATGCACACCGTTATCGAAAAGCGTAATGGTTTTCTTACTAGAATATTTTGCGTCATGCTGATGAGCTGTCGTTCCATCTCCCCACTTCCAAACTATTTTTTCGGTTTTTGGATTAACTTCGCAGACTAAACTAATACGACGGAAACTTAGAAGCCAATTCCCCTTGGGCGTATAAGAAATTGAGTTGCAGTGGGTCCATTCCATTCGATGATCTAGCGCTCCGATAATTTCAGTAGATGGATCGAGGTGCTCCCAGGAATTCCATTTACGCATAATCTTGCCTTCCGGAGACACCTCCAGAACCGCATCGCCTAACATTTTCTTAGGATCATCCTTCTCATGCTGATAGCCGCCTTTAATTTTACGAATCAGTCTTGGTGGCAAAGTTTCCCATTTAACTAAAAGCGTATTGCCATTGGGTAGACGCTCATAGTCATGATGCATCCAAGGATCTTCATAACTCCAGACTATGTTGCCATCCCAATCCAATTCAACGCAGCAGGAGGCTTGGCCATTTAGACCCCGTTGACCCGCATTGATTGGGTCCGGTTTACCCAAACAGATCAAATTTCCATTTGATAGTAATTCAGGATTGGAAATGCCTCTTTCTGACTGCCATTGATGAACTACATCGCCCTTCATATCGATCAAAAAAGCCTTGTCCTCATCACCTGAGAATAGCGTGTAACCCCGATAAGCGAGCCTAGGATTGTGATGAATCAGTCCATCGGGATGGTGCTCTGAGCGCGCGATAGTGCAACCTCCTCTACTTCTCTCAAGAATATACCGTGCTCGCAAATATCTGAGTGCTTGGGACAATCTGTCGATTCCAGCAGTTCTCTTATTTCATATAGCGCTGGTTCGACCCAGGAATCGTCTCCTTCATATTCAAGCAAACTGGTATTAAAAAGCATCCAGGCCTCGCCCGGTTCCATTCTGTCGATCATGCCATTCCTATCCAAATGCTGGCCATCAACATAGACGAAGTAACCTGTATTGCTTACCTCAAACCCCTTGGCGCGCAAGATAAATTGGTACATCTCCATCTGGCGCTTATAACCCGCCTTCCATTGCCCATCTAAGGACACAGGTTTAGGGTCGGCTGACAGGTTAGCAGTACTCTTATAATCAACAATATAAAGCACGTTATCCGAGGGATTGACCCACACATCATCCAACCCACCGCCAAAGCGAAGATTCGTTTCTTGGTGTAGACAATTAAAGTGGTTTGGTGAGCTACCAAAGTGCAAAGCAGATTCCCATTTCTTGATGTCATCGTGAGCAAAAGGTTTTAAATGACCCACGCCATTAGCGATCATAAAAGGATGCGCCGACTTGCCTCGATACTGATCAAAATCTCTTTTCAGTAAAGTGTCGGTGTTGGAATTAATGTTAAACCCTGGAATCGATGGGAAATGTACCCCTCCCACTCGATCTAGCCAAAAGCAGGCTTTGCACTTAATGAAATTCTCTACTTTACCCCTGGAAATCTCATAGGGCTCTGGGTTGTCCGGATTATATTTACCCCGATGTCTTGGCATGTGCCTACTACTTTGGAAATGGCTTCATTTTACTCAGAACTCTGTCAGGGTCTGCTGATCGGGTGTTAGCTATCGCCCTGTTCACTTTCTTGTCGTACTTTCGGTCCAACTTCGCAGTCTTCGCCGATTCGGACTGATGGTAACTAGCTCC
Source organism: uncultured Gammaproteobacteria bacterium (assembly GCA_913041025.1). The sequence continues at coordinate 3,573 of CAJWGQ010000072.1, forward strand.
TGATATGATTCTGTAACTTCTTGAAGAACCGCAAATGTCGCAGCTCAACTTTTTCGGCGCGTCCTGGGACGAAAAATAATGCTCCGATTTACCATGACAGTCTTTGCACCTGTATTCATATATCGGCACTTTACGCGGCTTCTTCGACGCGACCACACACTCTTAGGAAGGCCTCAACCGAAGTGAGATATCGATAAAGATCCATTTTCTTCCTGGGATTGATTCCTGTAACCATTCCCTCACGCGCATCAACTCCTAACAGGCCTAGTCCTTCAGAAGAATTCAAATCGTTTGAAAGCTCATTCCACTGCTCACCCTTCATTTCAATCAGGCAGTCGGCTTCTCTAAACCGAGTTGAATTAATTTTTTCAACCTGGTGACAAGTAAACCCGCTAAACGTAATCAAAAAAGCAGACCCGTCGACTTTTAACCCTAATTTAATATCTACATTGCCTAGCGACCTAAAATCAGGGTCAGAGTTAACGACCTGCTGCGCCTGACGCAACTTTTTAAGATTCAAATTACTCATGGCGATGCCTTAATCAAAACTGGTTTCTATGGTGGCGCTCGCATCCATAAAATCCTGAAAATTCTGGTTGTAACGATAAAACAGATCCTGTCGATACTGATCGTCCACGGGTGAGTAAGCAATACTGTCTTCCGAACTCAAATCAATGCTATTCAGTGTTAAGAGAGCACTCGCTTTTCCATTTTTTTGAATGTCTTTAACCATCTCTCGCCAAATTTCTTCAGACATCGCAATAACAAAATCCAGATCATTGATATCTGACTTAGTTGATTCTTTGACCTCAACGCACTCATGCCCCGCAAACTCAATCCGATAGAATCGATCTGCTATCTCGAGACCTGCTAATGTATCGCAAGCTCCCCCTCCGCCACTATGCAGATCAGGATTTTCGTTGTACTGATTCTTAACAGCAACAAACCAGTCTTCAGATGGAAATATTGGCATGGTTTATAGGTCCAGATAATACTGAAGGGAAGGATTTAATCTGCCCTCCTTTTCGATACCAAGCCACTCACAAAGTTGAACGTAGTCAGTCACAAAATCCCTTACCAATTGAAGATAAGTGTCCATACCAACAGTTTTAGCACCCTCTATACCACCACCAAAGATGATCGCCATAGCGGGCTGTATCAAACTAGTATCGATTTCACGACTCATGATGCCTTCTCCCACAGCCAACAAGGTGGCCATGATTTGAATTTGGCCGTCTTTATGCGTTGCCGCGTATTTGAGGTGATCATAACCATAAGTCAAATGCCGCGCGTGATCTTGAAGCATGTGCTTGTAGATAAAACGCTCGGCATCATTGTGCGCGCTATTGTGCAAACCCTTGATCAAATGAAATACATAGGTTCCTCGCACCAAATACAAATAAGTTACGGACTCGGTCCAACCGCCACTACTTTGCAAAATCATACGATTGGCAACCCCCCGACTTTCAACGCCAAGTCCGCCACCATTCGACAAAGCGCGCTTTCGAAGAGCCTCCACATGTCGTGCGCAATCAAAGGATACCGTCGCCAAATACTGTTTCACCTCATGAAAGCCATAAGAAATCTCATCCTGCCAATGTGAAATAATCTCTATCTCGGAATTGGCATATTGCGAGAGCTCAGTACATACCTGACAAACAGCTTTTTCAATTTCGTCAGGTAGCGTCTCGAGACTATCCCAAGGCACATCCGTGGCAGGGATCCATTGTCTTTGAATCGCCTCTTCATAAAGGTCTGCCGCACAATCAGCCCATACATCGTGCTTGTACCTTAAGGAATAGGAAAGTGGCGGGATGCCCGGCTTCGACACTGACCCTCTGGGGCGCCTAGTCTGATCGTCCCAATATTCCGGCACTTCTCCATAAATACCGACATTCAAATCGCCTAGCCTTAAACCGTGTTCATTTGGCTCTACCCGAGTATCCCACTGATTCGTCAGGCCCTTCCACTTGTAGGTCGGCTTTGCAATTTCTGCGACCGGCGTCTTTTCTTCTTTCTCAGACATTTTGACTAATCGATGGGACTAGACCATAGACGCGTACTGCTTCGGAAGCGGTGAACGTCCATTCGTGAAGCGCTCTCCAAATCCAGCGCTCTCCACCCTCTTCATATACTCCTTCAACTGACGTTTACGGATAGCAAGCAACTGCTTGTATCCCTCGTCATAATTTTGCTGTCCACCTCCAAGAAGCACTGCAAGGGCCTCGCTAGTTTCGCTGGCCTGGCTAGCAGGATTTTGTTGCCCTGCTAAAATCTGCCCCTCTGCTTCATCAAGATAGACTTCTATTTCTTCCCGGCGCTCAGGCGCCGTTGCTCCCAGATATCGCAAGTGCATAACACCAAAGGCCACGTGCCTAGCTTCATCTTGAGCACAAAGCCGATACATCGTTTTTTCTGCTTCATTTTGACCAAATAACTCACCCATTCGGAACATAGTCAGCACAGCGCCTTCTCCGGAAATATGCAGCCTCGTGGACATCTCCGTAAAATCTCGAGATAAATCAATACTGCCTACAAACCCAGATGTAGAACCTGACATCCTCATCAGTCCACCACCGTTAGCAAGGGCTCGCTTACGAAAGACGTCCATGTGACGAGCTTCGTCCATTACTTGAGCGATCAGTACATTTCTTGGTTCAAGGTAGTCCGCCGAAGTCTTACCTATCCAACGCGCTGGCACATCACCTGCTACAAATTCGACTTCTGTAAAAAACGTACAAAGCAGACATTCCGCTTCTTCCACATCGTCAGGTAGCGGCTTAATAGTCTCCCAAGGGACATCTGTTGCGGAACTCCACTGTCTCTGGAGCGCTTCTTCATAGAGAAATTCAGCGTTATCCAGCCAAATTTCGGAGACATTATTCACTCCATAGTCGCCTACACGATAGGCTTCCGGTCTAGCTGTAGCACCCCTGGGTCTTCCTGTCTGGTTCTCACTGACATCAGGGAGTTCACCGTAACTCGAAATCTGGATATCTGCGAGCGTCATTCCGCGGTTACTAGGCTCCGCCTTGATACCCCATTCTCCCATATTATCTAGCCAGCTCACGTCAACGTCGTGTTCTTTGGGTAGTTCTAATGCTTCACTCATTGTTCCACCTAAATAATGTTGGACTCCTTGAGAATACAGGATCTGATCAATAAGACAAATTTATAAACGCAGTCTCATCAAGGCGTCTTTGAAGAACTCAAATCAGGCCGGAGAGGGAAATGATCGAGTCATTTTTTTAATTTTTCCCAGCAAAACTTAGTCACGGCTCATGCTAACGACTCGGCAAACCCCACTAAATCTCTCAGTGTTGATTCAAACACCTCAGGAACCTGTTCTGGGAACGCCATATCCGCTGCGTGAGGAGTACCATGGACAGTTCTACCCACTGCAGACACACCGGCATTTACCAGTTTCCGATAATAAGCCAACCCCTCATCTCGAAGAGGATCGAGTTCGTTCACTGAAATAATATGAGGTGGCAACCCTTCAAGATCACTAGCTTCAGCATGTAAGGGCCAAGCCAATGGGTTTAAGGCATTCTGCCCCTCTGGATCATAGACTTTAGCCAACGCACCCATCATGGAAACGTCCAGCATGTATTGATCGTTTTCCTTGAGTGATAACAATTCATTGGGTGGGTTTGTATAAGCACCGGATATGTAAGGGCACATCGCGTAAATACCCGATATCTCCGAGAGCCAGCCTTCTTTTCTTGCTTTCAGAGCCGTCGAAATACACAAATTACCTCCTCCAGACTCGCCTGAAACCACGACACTAGAGATCCCGAACTCGCTCTTTCGAGCAGTAACCCAGTTAATCGCGCTACAACAATCATTTAGTCCTGCAGGAAAAGGGTGATTACCCAGCTCTCCACCACCATTACGAAACTCGACTCCAACTACCATCGCGCCTTTCGCGGCAATACTATTTCGCCACATGACAAAATTAGGGTCAGTTGCTTTTAATATGACCATACCTCCACCGTGTGTGTGCACTATACAAGGTATGGGACCAGAAACATTTTTAGGCCGATGTAAGTAGAGAGTAATCTCATTATCGTCTACTCCTTTAATAACCTCTGTAGTGGAGTCAACGGTCGGGAAGTCCGGCATATTCGCTGCCATCAGCATATTAATCATTACTGAATTACTCTCCATCTCCAAACAATGAGCCAAACATTCCTCATAGGAAGATGCAGAGGTGACCGGTGATGCTTCCGCCGGGCCATCCATGCCGGCTGCCGCATAAACCGCTAAGATCCTCGGGTCCAAACGTTTATCCACATTGAGTAATGAATCAGGATTACCCAGACGACCCGGCAAATATTTCAACAGCTCCGACATAACTCTCCCCTAGCAAACTTCTGAAATTTCTCTCCTTGATCTTAACCTGCATTTGAATGCTCTGAACATAATTATTTGATAGATGGAACGTTCTCTAGCTCTTTTGCGATATAGTCTGAACCTTTATTATCTGAGGCGCTTGTGGCCAACTAATAGCTGATCTCGGTCAGGTTCCTCAAAGAACCCTAAAATATCGCGAACTGGTCAAGATTCTAAGGAAACTATGATGCGTCTAATCATAAAAATCGTGTTAGGAACCATAATTTTGCTGGCCACGTTTTTTGTATCAATGCTTGGACTGTCCGAAATTGCGGGCGAGGTCGTTACACTTACAAAATCGGACGAGGAAGGACAAACCAGAACGGTAAGACTTTGGATTGTCGATGACGGTTCTTCTTCATGGGTCGAACACGGGGACTCATCATCATTCTGGATTAAGCAATTAGTCGAAAATCCTGAGCTAAAACTAGAAAGAGACGGGATGACTAACATTTATCACGCTCGAGCAGATCTGGAATCTCATGCGCTTGTCCACCATCTGTTAAACGAAAAATACGGCGTTATTGATTCCATCATTAGAATGCTCAGTGGCGAGTCAGATCGGTGTCCGGGCGTTCCCGTTCGTCTCACTTTAAAAGAGCATTAACGAGAATTTACCCATGCTGAAAAAAGAAACCGAACTCTTCCCTTTCTACATTGCCCTTCTACTAAGCGTCTTGTTCCTGGTGGCTTATTGGATATTTGGCTATTTCGGCTGGCAACCATCCTCTCAATCGCTCAGCATGATAGGAAAAATGTCCGTCTGGTGTGAAAGAGTTGCTGGTGGAATCTTTAGAGAACCCGCCAACGCACTAAGCAACCTTGGCTTTATGATCATCGGCCTTTCCATGTTTTACGTACTTTCCAAGGAAAAGAAAGATTCGACGAACGGCAATCTCTTCTTTGGTGTTACACCTGTATCTGCTTTATATGCTGGAGCCGTGATCTGGCTAGGACCTGGGTCCATGCTTATGCATGGAACGCATACTCTTTGGGGAGGCTGGGCCGATAATCTGAGCATGGTCATGTATATCTTGTTACCTTGGCTGATTAATGTCAGCACGATGGGTGGCTGGTCTGTTGGCAAACTCATCAAAGTCTATGCGTTAATTGTATTCGTTTATGCTGTGGCCAGATGGTTCTTCGGTGGGCGACTTGGTATTCATCTTGACCTATTTGGCCTTTCGATCGGGCTTTGGGCGATTTCAGAGTGCTTGTATCGATTCTGGACACCCATTTTCAGATGGCTTTCTGGTTTTATTGGCTTTTTGGTGGCAGCGGTCTTCGGCATCATGCCAACGGACATGCTCGCTGAGCCAGTTAAATTCTGGTGGGTAATCCTGTTCTGGATTCCTGCAATACTGTCCCCAAGAGAGCCTAAAACAACGAGACGCTACACCCCATGGTACTTCCTCGGCATCGCAGCTTACATGCTCGCATTTGCTATCTGGCTTCAAGGGAGACCAAACAACCCCTGGTGCGTTCCAGATTCATGGGTTCAGGCGCACGCACTCTGGCACTTATTGACAGCTATCGCGACATGGTGTTTTTTCAAGTTTCTGCGCACCGAAGTACCCAAAGAAAAACCTGACTTAAGCTAAAGCCTTTTTTGCCAGAAGGTCTTGGTGGCCTTTTATCAAGTGGGCATTGTTATCTCGCAAAGACAATTCGCTCGTTCTATCGACGAAATTAGTCTCGTCAACTTTTAAAAGCTGTGGTGCGTCAAATTAGCTATTTCAAATCCAATACGGAGTCCAACTGCACCAGCGAGTCCTCCATCCCTTTGCGAATAAACGGTTCTAAGTGCGCAGGTTCGAATTCTTGCCCCCAACAGAATCGAGTCGTGTTCTGATCAAGACTGATCAGACTGATAGTCGCCAGGTGGCGATTAACAGCGGGCGAGTCAATAACAGAATACTTGAGTACCATTTCATCCTCATCTCTAAGGACAATTTTTTCCGCAAGTTGGCCCGCTCCTTCCATACGAAAACGTCGGATTGATCCATCAAAGACGCAATCACTGGCGCTCGGAACCCAATCAACGCGCTCGGGATTTCCAATGACCGCCCAAATCTTTTCTCTCTCGCAATCAAATACTTTTTCAATCGTTACTTCCACTATCTCTCCTTTAACTTGCAGATCAGATGGTTAAAAATAGCCAGCCCAATAAAGAGGACTAGAAACCTTTAGCCGATTTGACTCGTTTTATCTCGGCCAGGACCAGAGGAATGGCTGGTTCAACCATTCGGTGCCCATAGCCCTCCAATTCGTACAACCTCACATGTTCATGACCGGAAACACGCAACATACGCATCAAATAAGCATTTTCCTCGTAACGCCCAAGCAGTTCTCTCTCCCTGTCACCGGTAATTAAGAGAAACGGAGGTGCATTAGCTCGAACATGAAAGAGAGGAGCAAATTCATCAACAATAGGCTGCGTGTTGGCAATACCCCGATGTTTTCGAATCGTAAAGTGGGTGATGGTGTGTCCACTAAGCGGTATAACCCCCGCAATCTGATCGGAATCTATTTCTAGTTTTCTGAGCCATCGTTTATCTAACCCCAACATGCTCGCCAAATAACCGCCAGCTGAGTGCCCAGACACAAATATCAGTTCAGAACGACCACCATAATTTTCAATGTTGTTAAACACCCACGCCACTGCTGCGGCAGCATCTTGTATAAATCCAGGAGGATTCACTTTTGGATATAAGCGATAGTTGGCCGATACCACACAAATCCCTTGGTTCTTTAAACCAGAAGGTACGTATTTATTGCCCCGAGTTAAGCCTCCCCCATGAAACCAAACCAATGTCGGTTTTGGCTTGGTGCTCTCACCCGGACAGTAAACGTCAAGTACAGCGCGTTCACTTTTGTAAGAATCTGAATCATTAAACTCAGTTTCGTAGTAAGGAACATTGCTAATCGGTAAACCTTCCCCCGAAACCGGTTTAGACGAAAGTAAGAACAGGCCGAAAGGCAAAAAGAACATGAGTCGTTTCATACTATGGCTCTTTCTTTGCTAACCTCATCTTGTGGCTTAGCTGTCTACCAGTCGCTCTTGGGCCCATTCTAAGATAGGCCGGTTCATCAAAGACTCTCCAGATGCTTGTTCTTTTATCGGAGCTAGAGGCTTCTGTATTATTTGGTTTAGTGGGGCGAACTCCCAAGCCGTAACGTTGCAGATCAATAAATTTTTGTAGCTCTTTCTCAGACGCGACACGAGTTATCAAACCGGCATCTAGATACCCTTTAATTTCTGAGTTGAGTGCTTTGTAGCCCGAGGAAGATTTGTCCTCTATACGATAAAGTTCTTGCAGCAACTTCTTGAGATGAATCAGGTATCTGTTCCTGCGATTCCACTCGCCGGCGGTTCTCGTGTTGGTCATGTTCGGTCCTCGCTAGGGCTAGTGATCCTAAGCCCTAGCTAGCACCGAATCAATTGTTATATCGGAACTATTGCGCTGGAGTAACGTTAACTCGCAACCGAATAGTATTTCCTGGGTCGTAATCCATTCTGGACGTATAAACTGACCCGTTATAGGAGTAGGAAACGTCATAGCCAATAATTTCCTGAGCACGTTCAGTCCGGTAAACTGTTCTACAGACTTCCCTCTCAGTACCTTCGTGTTGGCCCTCATGACGCTTTCTATTTACATCCTTAGCGATAGAAGCACCAAGAAGAGCGCCGGCAACGGCACCCACTCGCTGATTACTCTTTTCAGACCCTACCGCATTTCCAATTGCTCCTCCCACAAGCGCTCCGATGATCCCTGGCGTCTGTGATTTATCGTCGAATCTTGGCTGTTTAGCTGAGACGTACTCGATTTGGCACTGCTCGGCAGGCACCCTTTGCTCCACCAACTGAAAAATTGGTTCTGTTGACAGAACATCCACCTCCTCAAAAGAGGTATAGCCAAACGCTGCCGTTGACGCGAAAAAGGCCAACACGAAACCTAAAGCACTTCGAACACACTTCAAATTAGTCATCTAACCCTCCTAAAAAATGAGTCACCACCAAACAACTGTCCTTTCATGACGAAAATATGCGTTCAATCTAATCCAAAATCAACAGAATAAGTAATAAAGATCGCTACAAATTGTTTCCATTCTGTTGGCAATTAATTCAACCATCAAAACCCTGAAACTATGTGACCTTTTAATTAAACCCTGCTTCTTCCAAGCCTTTGGACGTCAACATCCACTGTGTACCAAGCTGGAATTAGAATTCCGGTGATCAGAGCGTCGATTACCATCTGGTCTAAATGCAACTTTTAGCCAATTAGCTCTACCGCAAGTAAGCGAACAAAAATTCTTCCTCTACTCTGTGTTGGGAACGATCTCGTCTGGCCTCGGATACTTACACAATCTTTCAGTTTTAGTGTCCCTTCCATCAGCCTACTGACGAAATTGAATCGAACTAGAGTTATGCCGGCTTAGTAGAAAATGCCCAGTTCGAATTTTACTCAGGCCGGTTGCTGGCTAATCAACGAGAGCTGCCAGCCTGGAGACCAGGTGATGAACTCTATGCTGTTAGGAAAAAAGCCATCGCGAATTCTAGCTAGACTCTCTACCTCTTAAAAAATAAGCGACGACCAACATTAGAACCGCAATCATCAAGTAGTACTGAATCATAAAGCTGAATATTGGTGTGGTCGACTCAAGACCAGTATCAAGCGCTTCGCCACCCAATAATCCGGCCAAAACACCACCAATAGCCGAAGCCAGAAACCACAAACCAAACATCTGGCCGACGTATTTTTTAGGCGAGTAGCGGGAAAACGCAGACAACCCAATTGGCGAAAGAGCAAGCTCTCCCCAAGTATGTAAAAGATAAGTCAATAGAAGCCATCTTACGCTCACCAACTCTTGTTGAAGCGCCAAACCAACAGCATACAGCATCACAACAAAACTTAATGCCATCAACAAAAGGCCTATGACAAATTTGACAG
>CAJWGQ010000073.1 GCA_913041025.1 uncultured Gammaproteobacteria bacterium
CCTTAGGCTCGCTCGCCCCAAACACTAAACGCTCAATACGACTGTGTATTATTGCACCGACACACATGGCACACGGCTCCAACGTGACATACAAGGTGGTTCCAGGGAGCCGATAATTTTCTACTTTCTTAGAGGCATTTCTTATTGCAAGAATTTCCGCATGAGCCGTCGGATCTTTTAAGGCAATGGGTTGGTTATACCCTTCTCCAATTACCTCATCATTCTTAACTAAAACAGCGCCCACTGGAACCTCACCTAGATCATAAGCGCAGCTCGCCAATTCCAATGCATGGCGCATCCAATTGATATCCTGTAGTTCTTGAACCCTACCTGTCGGCGGTTCCTCGACCGGCGCTTTAAAAATATGTGCCCCCAACCGTGCGCTCTATCTGCTTTAAACCCCTGCAAGTTTAACCGATCGAGCTTAAACCGTTAAACCTGTCAGCACGAAAAGTTGTAATTAGCTAAAGAACTAATGAAGAAGGTCGAATTATCAACCATCGTCCGATAAAGGCTCTTGAGGAATTCAAAGTCCATCCAAGCAAACCTCTATGTTAATTTCAAACGGCTCAATGTATTTGCTAGACTAACCCGGTAAAAGACACCAATTTAGCCATGACAACAACTAGCCAAAATTATTTCAGCTTCGGATTCTGGCAGTGTAAACACACCTGGAAAACTAGCTCAAAAAACACAGCATGGTGTCTCCTTGGCTGCGCGATTGGCGACCTGGGAACTCTTTGGGCTTTTCAGACTTTTGGCTGGGGGTGGGCTCCTATGCAGATCATGGCACTAGCCATGATTAATGGCCTGATAACCAGCATCTTACTTGAAACCGTGATTCTGAAATTACAAGGAATGACTTTGGGTCATTCTTTTAAAACCGCTATGGGTATGAGCTTGATATCAATGATCGCCATGGAGCTTGCGATGAATACGGTGGATTTCATCTTGTCCGGGGGCACAGCCCAAATCAGGTTATCCTATTTACCACTAATTCTATTTTTCGGATTCATTACGCCCTTACCTTATAACTATTGGCGCTTAAAGGCCTTGGGCATTGCCTGTCATTAATCAAAGGTCTAGCTCGATCTCATCGCCAATCACACCAGAACAACAAATCATTATCGTTCGATTGGCGGCCTTCTCCTCTTCGGTCAACACAAAATCTTTGTGATCGGGGATCCCTGATAGCACGTTGACCTCACATGTACCGCAAAGTCCGGAGCTACAGGAATAAGGGACCGACACCCCTGCATCGAGCAACGCAAATAGAATAGAGGAGTCTTTTTCAACGATGACGGTCTGACCAGATCGAGCGAGTTTTACTTTAAATCCCTCAGACACGTCTTCAATAAGCCTCAAAAAAGATGGAGGTTATCATAAGTTCAAACCTTTAACGCTCTGCATCGCTAGCCCTGCAACCAATTCTGCAAAAAACCATCTACTCAGGATTAAATCCAGAATCTTGGAAGATAAGTTAAGATTAGAGAAAACAAATTCCTTTTCTCAGTGGGGACCGAAATGGGACTATTTGAGCGTTACTTAACATTTTGGGTCGCAGGCGCCATCAGCATAGGCGTTGGCTTAGGCAGCCTGTTTCCGGCCATATTTTACCAAGTCGCGGAGTTTGAATATGCTGGCGTAAACTTCATCGTGGCGATTTTAATATGGGTAATGATTTATCCAATGATGGTCCAGGTCGACTTTCGATCTGTTAGATCAATCGGTTCTAACCCCAAGGGAATTTACTTAACTTTGGGTGTCAATTGGCTAGTCAAACCTTTCTCTATGGCTCTTATAGCCTACCTATTTTTTCGGATTTTCTACGTCGACTTAGTAGATCCTTTGCGAGCCAACGAATACATAGCCGGTATGATTCTGCTGGGTGTCGCTCCTTGCACTGCAATGGTTTTTGTTTGGAGCCAGCTTACAAAGGGCGACCCCAATTACACCCTTGTTCAAGTCTCGATTAATGATCTTATTATGATTTTTGCCTTTGCCCCGCTAGCGGGATTCTTATTGGGGTTAAGCGAAATAACTGTTCCATGGAATACATTGATCGTTTCTGTTCTTCTATACGTCGTTGTGCCCTTGATAGCAGGCTTACTGACAAGAGCTTACTTCCTTAAAAACGATGAATTACCGAGATTGGATAACCTTATTGCCCAATTTAAGCCGTTATCGATTGCAGGGTTACTACTTACCGTTGTTTTACTCTTTGGTTTTCAAGCGAATAAGATACTTACGCAGCCCCAAGCAATAGTTCTAATTGCCGTGCCCCTCGTCATTCAAACCTACGGCATTTTTGCTTTAGCCTACTTTTTGGCGATCAGGATAAAGCTGAATTTCGATATAGCAGCGCCGGGTTGTCTGATCGCCACATCCAATTTTTTTGAGCTAGCAGTTGCGGTCGCTATCTCGCTTTTTGGACTAAACTCAGGCGCTTCTCTCGCTACCGTAGTTGGAGTTCTAGTAGAGGTTCCAATAATGTTGTCCCTGGTGGCATTCGCAAACAAAACGAAACATTGGTTTGATAAGGACTAAACCCTCGGGAAAGAATCATGCGCACTTGGACTGAAAAACTAAATATAGAAAAAAAATTACCGGCAGAAACGAGCTTTTTGCGCGAATACCGACAAAAAGAAGGGCTTTGATCAATCAGACGATTCAGTCTCAAAGTAAACAAAAGTTGTGTGAATTAAGCCTCGACTCGAGAACCAAACGATAAAATTTCGCTATGAACGTGATCTAATGATCATGACCGTGCGGCCTGTTCACATACTCCTCAGTTCTTTCAACAAGCTCTTCTCCGGCGACAATCCCTTTTTTTCCCAGTAGCGAGTTTAAAGCGTCTGAGAAACGCTCGTAATACTCATAGCCTTCCGATTGGTCCCCTTCTTTATCCCAATGTCCAATAGTCGAGATCAACTCAGATTGAAATTCGTCCCAAGAAAACAATCCCGCTTTATTCAATAGAATGGTCATCGCAAATACCCTTCCCTGCCAAGGCTCCTCGAAAATCACTTCTCCGTTAGCCATCGGTGGCTGAAGTTCTTCTAAAGGAAATTCTTTGTCTTCTAATCTCGTCATCGACAACTTCCGAAAAACTCAAGCAGATCGATCAAGACCTAGAAGCTCAACCCCAATCATACTGTCTCTCGACACCCTCTCGGCTAGATCTGATTCTGATAAATCAGACCAACTACGGGGCATCTGAGGCAATACCATGTAGCGGATCTCGGCAGACGAATCCCAGACTCTTACCGTTTTGTCTTTGGGTAAAGTGGTACCCATCTCTTCGAGGACTTTTCGAGGTTCTTTTACTACCCGAGAACGATAAGCAGGATCTTTGTACCATCTAGGCGGAAGCCCGAGAACGGCCCAGGGATAACAGGAGCACAATGTGCAAACCACCACGTTATGCACCGATTCACTATTTTCCACGACGACCAATTTATCGATTTGACCACCAACGAAACCAAATTCCTCGATGGCTCCGGTACCATCCTCGACCAGTCGTTTTTTGTACTCTGGGTCTTTCCATGCCTTAGCGACGACTCGAGCGCCATTCATAGGGCCCACACGCTCATTATACAAACTGATCGTTTGATCGATTTGATCACTTTGTATCAAACCTTTTTCGATCAACAAACTCTCCAAGGCTTCCGCCCTAAGGCCGACATACGAATTACTCATCCTGCAACTCCATCAAATACGTTTCGAAGAGATCGATTCGCACTTCCGTTTCTTCTTCCAAATGCGATCCCCATAGCTCACTACCAGAAAAAGCGACCGTGTAAAGCTGCTGGGGCATTTCACCCAACCAATGTGCGTGTGAATCAGGGAACACCCACTCTCCGTGTTGCGCAACAATCTCGCCTTTTTTGCCTCGCACGTAGGCCGGCAACCTTGTATGGCCATCTGAACCTGTAGGAACTGCTTTGACGGTCTGACCAACATAGAATCGGGGCTCAGTGCTCGCAGGTCTAGAAGCATTATCGCGCTGCTCGCTGTTTTGAGGCTTTTTTTCCTTAGAGATACGTTCACTCGGTCGCGCCGCCACACGACCTTCGTCTGAAATTCCGTTGGCCAGCATGTGTTCGCTGATTTCTTCCTGGGTTATCAATCCATCCTCTACCAGCTTCGTCTCCAGACCGCCTAGCCAGCGGCCATAATAAGTGTCACTCAAATAAGAGATCGGATCGATTCTCTCAACCGCATGACGGAACCGATCCGTGTTGTCGCCGAGATTAATGGTCATCGAAAATACTCTGGATTCCCAGTACTCATGAAAATAGGGCTCGTCTTTTTCGGTTTCGACCTTTCCAAAACCGGCTTTACCACCTAAATCATGTATACCATCCATTACACTACTCTCACGGTTCAAACCAACCCCATTCTCTGCCACTTAAGACAGATCAACAAGGAGCCCTTGTAGGTATGAAAACCTCAATTAGAATCTCTCATCATGCCCTCTACTCGATCGATGAACTCCTGTGAAAACCAAGCGTCCTTAGCCTCGGGCCACCATTTCGCCGGAGCCCCGCTTTTCAACATGCGAATTAAGCCTGTCGCATGATCCTTTTCCTGCTTGGTTAACGGTAAATTAAAGTCCGCCTCATACTTTCTGAATAAGGCAACCCACAAGCAGCATACTCGGTAAGCTTCTTCGCTAGACAAGTGATAACAATCTTCGATTGATTGCATGCCAGGTAGTTTACTTCCCGCTTGTGCATACACATTGCCCAACAAAGAACCTAATTCCGGGGAAGTCGCCTGTGCAAGCAAAATCTCTCTTGTTCCTTCCTGCCTGGCTTGAATGGTTGCAGCCACTCTGGCCTGTCTGTCTCCTCGCACTTGGACCCCAACATATATCAGAGAAGCCATGACAGCCAGGGCGCTTAGCGTTTCAGCTAGAGCCGCAATAATTTCCCAATTTATCGACATCAAATACTCCAATTGCCATTTAATCGATAGATTAAAAGCGCAAAAGAATCGATCAGCAAGATCAGAGACGCGACTCTATACCGCTAGTAGCACTCCTCAGGATAAGTACGCCCGTTCGATAGTAGTACCAACAACCCAGCACAATCGCCACAAGAGTGGCTAAGAGTCCATATCTCAATGAATCCTGACCCATGGAAGGCTCAAATAAATCGCTGAGAAATCCAATGGTAAAAGGTCCTAGTCCTAATCCTATGATATTCAGTATGAACAAGTTTATCGCCGCACAAACGGACCTCATTTCCAGAGGCGTGTAGTTTTGTATCAACGCGAAACCGCAGGCCACGTATATCGTGCCCAGAAAAGCGGGTATCGCATAGGCTAAGATCGCTGATTCAGCAGTTTCTGCAAAGAAACAAAGCAACATAAAAGGCACACTGATCATGCCCACGATCGCCACTAACCACGCAAGCCAATGTTCACCGTATTTTTTCCCCAAGTGATCGGCGATTCTACCCCCCAGGTAAATTCCGACTGCACCGCCTACACCAAGGGTTAAGGCTAAATAGGTACCCGCCTCACCAGTACCCATTTCGTGGATCCTGACCAAATAAATTGGAACCCAAATCACGGAAGCATATCCTGCAAAGGCCGTCAGGGTGCCCGCAACCACCACATTTCTCAACACAGGATTTGAGAACAAAAACCTCACAACTGCCCAAAAAGGAGGGGGCGGGACTTCGTGGACCAACGACTCCGAATAACCTCGAGGCGGCTCGGAAACCGTAAATCTCACCAGCAATGCGATCAAGATCCCAGGCAGGCCGACCACCAAAAAGGCGACTCGCCATCCGTACCACTCGTTTATCCAACCGCCCACCAAGAAACCTATGAGTATTCCCCAATTAACACCGGTGCCGAAAATGGCCATCGCCGTAGATCGATTCTCAGGAGGGTAAAGGTCCGAAATCATTGAATGCGATGGAGGGTTTGAGCCCGCCTCTCCAACGCCAACGCCAATTCTCATCAACAACAGCTGAACAAAATTCGTCGCGGCAGCGCACAACGCGGTCATCAAGCTCCAGAGAAATACTGAAAAAGAAATTAGGTTTCTGCGGTTGTTTCGATCAGCCCACATGGCCATGGGCATACCGAGAGTCGCGTAAAACGCCGCAAACATAATCCCGGTGAGCAATCCCAACTGAGTGTCTGAAATGAGCAAAGACTCTTTGATGGGCTGCCCCAGTATTCCCATGATCTGACGATCAACATGACTCGAGGTGAATACAACAACCAGCATAAACAGCGTGTAACGCCTTTCACGCTCAGTAACATGATGAGCCATAGATCTCCTGATATTCGAAAAGGTATAGGTTCTGAAACAGTGTGATAGTGATGATATCCGTCTCTACTTGCCCTGACTACGCACCATGGAATAAGCCTCTAGGGCCCTTTTTCGAGATTCAGCTATATCAACGATGGGCTCTGGATAGTCTGTCCCCAAAACGACCTCGGCTTCTTCTAAGACCGCGGCAGGAGCGTCCCAAGGGCTGAATAAATACTTGATCGGCAATTTTTGGAGTTCAGGAACGTATCGGTAAGTATACGCTCCGTCAGGATCAAATTTTCGACCTTGAGTGACAGGATTAAACACCCTGAAGTACGGAGCTGCGTCAACGCCACAGCCAGAAACCCACTGCCAGCCCATGCTGTTATTAGCAAGATCTGCATCGACTAAACAATCCCAGAACCAGTCTCTGCCCCTGCGCCAATCAATTAGTAGGTTTTTCACAAGAAACGAACCCGCCACCATACGTAACCGATTATGCATAAAGCCCGTTTGCCAAAGCTCTCTCATCGCGGCATCGACAAAGGGAAAACCCGTTTGACCCATCTTCCATGCATCAAAGTTTGATTCGTTTTCGATCCAAGGAAACGAGTCAAATTTCCTTTGCATATTTTTTTCAGGTAAATCTGGAAAATGATACAACAGTGATTGAGCAAACCCTCTCCAACCAAGCTGAGACAGAAACGTATCATCATAAGATCCATCTTCAAACTGGCCCATTCTTTGTTTCAACCTTTGATAAATTCTGTGGACGGAAATAAGTCCCCAGGAAATATAAGGCGATAAATTAGAAGACATATGGCGCGACGGAAAATCGCGTCCTTCACTGTAACCCGATAATTTATTTTCCAAAAACTCGTTTAGATTTTGATGAGCTCCTGCTTCACTAACGTCCCATCTTTCTTGTAGTCCACTATCCCAGTCCACGGAAGGCAACAAATTTATGTCTTCTAAAGACGTCGTCGACTCAACCAAGTCAGACAGCTTTATTGATGCCATCTCACCAACAGGTTCGTCAGGCAAAGGCCTGCTCAAGCAACCTCGCCTAAAAAATGGAGTAAAGACTTTATATGGAGAGCCATCTCCTTTCAGCACCTCCCAGGGCTCCCATAAAGCAGATCCATTAAAGCTATTAGCCCCAATCCCAAATTGCTCTAAATTCCTGGCAATCGATCGTTCCTGGGCCAAGGAGGTTGGTTCATAACAACGATTCCAAAACACAGCATCCACTTCTTGTTCTTTAGCTAAATCACAAATGATCTTCGTTGCATCGCCTCTAAGAAGATTCAGCCGATCACCAAGGCGCTCATTCAAATCATGCAAAGAATGGTGTAACCACCATTTAGAAGCTGAGCCTAAGTCATTCTCAGAATCCGACAATATAAAGACGGGTAACACCTCTCCTATCTCAGCAGCAGCAGAGAGCGCCGGGTTATCACTGATCCTCAAATCATTTCTAAACCAATAAATGCATTTTGGTGAAGCCATAAATAAAACCAACTTCGTTGTGAAAACGATCTTATCAAGATAATCGACTGGTACAGGAAAGAAAAATAAAGTGACTACACTAGTTTACTAGTCATCGCACTGTCTTAACCTTTTAACCTTCGCTTCTAACGTATCCCATCTCTTTCTTTCACTTTTCGATAATAGGACCAAAGAATTCTAGCGGCCACCGACCGCCATGGTGACCACGCCTTTGCGAGCTCCCTAAATTCCTTCTCTTTGGGACGACTCGGCCAATCGAACAACAATCTCGCTGATTCTTGTAGCGCAAGGTCTCCCGGCGCAAAGACATCGGCTCGGCCCAGACTAAACATCGTATAAATCTCCGCGGTCCAGGAGCCGATGCCAGACACTTGGGTCAACTCTGCTATGACCTCGTCGCTAGCCATTCCTCGAAGTTTCCTGTAATTGATTTTGGAATCGGCAAGCGCCCTCGCGTATCTTATTTTTTGTCTACTCAAGCCTGCCGCAGCAAGCTCCTCATCTGAAGCTGAACTGATTTTTCTGGGCCCTATCAATCGCGCCGATTTTAAACGAGACCAAATAGAGTTTGCCGCCGCCACGCTCAGCTGTTGACTGACAATTGCACTAAGCAGCTGAGAAAAGCCGTCTGGTTGTCGTCGCAAATTCAACGAACCTATCATATCAATCGCATACGAGAATTCGGGAAACCGATCAGCAAGGTAACCACTGCCTTCTTTTAGGCATTCTTCAGATTCTATGATCCTTTCGTTCATCAAATCAGTTTAAGTTGAAAGAGCATCATTCGAGACGCTAATGACTCATTTTGTTTCGTGCCGACTTCATAGCTCCACGTAGGGTATAAGGTTTTTCAAATTCATCTGGATCGGACTCCTTTGATAGTTCTCTTACCCTAAAGTAAACGCCTTGATCGTTGGCAGCCCTAAACTGCTTTATGCTCCCCCAGGGATCTCCTATACGGCCACTTGCGCCAAGGCCAAAACCCTCGACCGTGGCTCCATAAGTCAGCGCCTGCAATCCGATTCTATGCAACAACTTATCGCTCGCGTTTTCGAGCACATCTGGTGCTACAGAAAGCACCCAATTTTCCTGAGTCCTCATCCACGCCTTCACGTTACTCATAGTCGCGACAATTCGTCTTTCATTTGTTCGATTTACCCCCGTTCCATGAAACAACCTGCCATCAAAAATCATGATGGTTCCCGCTTTGGCTTCTAAATTAATCGTCGGAGGCATTTTCCCGACTTTTCCGCCGCTCCCCGCATCTATCAACAACCGATGACTGCCCGGAATCAAGAGCGTGCCCCCATTTTTTTCATTGATATCCTGTGGAATGTACATCGTATTAACCAAGGCTGGGGCGTCCTCGGTTATCCATGGCAGCAAGGGCCCCTGGTCAATATGCAGCCCCTGTGGATAGCCACCGGGGTCAGCTCCATTTGAGAGAAAACTATGGCAAATCCATCCTTTTCCCAGCGTCTCATTCATTAGTTGTTCAATTAAGGGGCCAGCCTGAACGGCCTTAGAATCCTGCTCAATACACTTGCCAAAAATATCGCCCTTGTTAATGAGCGTATTTACATATTGCCCTGTCGGAGTCGGTTGAGCGACTCCAGCTAATTTTTCACCTTCTGCTTGATCTAGAACCCTTTCCCGAAAAGCGCGGCATTGATCAGAAGACATGGCGTCTTCAATTAAACAAAACCCCCACCGCTTGAAATCACGCCTCATCTGGTGGATGTCCTTTGTCGCCTGTGGAAGGTCGAAATCTTTCCAATACTCGTGTTTTCTTGCGACCGTGGTATCCCAATAACCTCCGATTCCCCACTCTAAGGGTTTTTTATAATCCGGTGGCACCAACCAAGGGTTATTTTTGTAGAGGGACTGATAAGGCTCTTTAGAGGATAAGAAGTCTCTAAAAATATAATCCTCTTTGGCCGAGTTTTCAGCAATATGCTCAGTTGTAAATTCAATTGGCTCTATCATTACGCAATTAGCTTTGTTGTTGTTCTCGAGTTGATCATAGCTTTATTTATTTTCAGGAGCTAACTAGGACAAAAAATTCTCTAACTCATCGACTATCGCGGAAGCCGATTTTTCGGCTTGGATGTTAATCGCGCTCTGAGGTCTTTGTAGTGTTTCAAACTGCGAATCAAGTAAAGAAACCGGCATGAAATGGCCCTCTCTTGAAGCGAGTCGTTTTCGAGCAACCTCGTACGGTATGTCCAAAAAAATAAATCTCAAACTAATGTCCGACTGCGATAAGTGCTCACGGTACTCCTTTTTGAGAGCAGAGCACGCCAAGACAATTGGTTTCTCTGCGAGGATAAGTTCAGCCAGGGAAGCAAGCCAATCCTCCCTGTCATCGTCAGTCAAAGGCTGGCCCAAGGACATTTTTTGAACATTATTTTCAGAATGGAAATCGTCACCGTCAAAGAACGGCAGAGAGAGTCGTTCGGCAAGGAGTTTTCCTATCGTGGATTTACCACTACCACTCACTCCCATGATGACCAGAGTCGAATTCACCAGTCGATATTTTGCAGGCGGGTTGGTTCTTTAATGAGGCGCACTCCATGTCCTCCAAACGCATCTCTTTGAGCCTGAATTAAGCCTTGGGGTAAACGCTTACTGGTCAACGAGTCAAACCAAGCCAAACTGGAAGAAAGGGCAGGAACAGGAATGCCGGACTTCACACACGAGCCAACAACTGCACGAATCCCTGCCAAGTTCGCACGTAGCTCTTCCCAAAAAAAGGGCAACTCAAGCAAAGAAGAACCCTCATCAGATTCAATTCCCTCTATCCACCTGTCAAGCAAGCCACCTCTTAAAATACAGCCAGCCCTCCAGCACCTCGGGATATCGTCGGTTTTTAAAGACCACTGATAGGTCTCTTTTGCTTTTTGAACTAACTCTACCCCTTGAAAGAACGCGCATATCTTTCCAAACAACAGCGCGCTCTCAACTTCTTCTGGACTTACCTTTACTGTTATCTCGCGATCTTCTTCGATTTTGGTTGAGAAATCACTTCGTCTTTCTTTTAATCCCGACAATGATCGCGCATCTACCGAGGCCGCAATGGTAGGGAGAGGAATGCCAAGCTTCGCTCCAGCTTCCAAAACCCACCGGCCTGTACCCTTCTGCTCAGCCACATCCAAGATTTCATCAATACTCATACTCTCTGAAAGTAACAACTGCGACGTCAGTTCAATCAGAAAACTATTTAGATGACCTTCATTGAAACGCTTAAAAATACGAGATAGCTCGCTATCGCGAATACCCAGACCACGGCTCATCAAATCGTAGGTCTCTGCGATAAGTTGCATCTCCGCATACTCGATACCATTATGAACCATTTTGACGAAGTGACCTGATCCGCCAGCACCGAAATGATACAGGCAGCTGCCATACTGACTTTTCGCGACGATACTTTCTAAAACGTCGCGACTCCTATCCCATGCAGAAACGGACCCTCCGAACATCAAACTAGGACCCAATCGAGCGCCTTCAGCCC
Organism: uncultured Gammaproteobacteria bacterium; assembly: GCA_913041025.1. The sequence goes on from CAJWGQ010000073.1 coordinate 11,295, forward strand.
CACCCGACACTCCGAGACCGACAAACTCAATATGTCTTTCACTCAGCTCCAAGGACCTTCTTTCGCTGTCTAAATAGTGGCTGTTCCCCGCATCAATTAAAACGTCTCCAGCATCAAGATAACGCGCGCATACGCCGATCACATCGTCTACCGGCTTGCCCGCCTGAATCAGTAACAAAATTTGGCGAGGCGACTCAAGCTGCTGAATCATTTCCTTCAGACTTGCACAGACCCTAAGAGCCGGATCTGCTACTTCTTTACTAAATCGTTCAGCCTCTTCATTCTCCAAATTCCACGCTGCCACTCGGTGGCCATTATTCAGAAGGTTTATGCATAAATTTCGGCCCATAGTGGCCAGTCCAACGATCCCGATTTGAGCTCTAGAATTCATAGGGCCTATCTAATCATCGATGAGCCAAATTTGCACTCCAGCGACCATGGAAGAAGTCCTAAGGGTCTTCCAATCTAAAAACGTAAGTTCAACAATCTGGACTTTCTACAACCTATATCCTATTTTTTAACGGTCATTCACCAATGAGTAATGAATCTCTTATGTCCGGATTACTTCGCTGTCTGAGCCTACTTCCCTTAGTCTTTTGTTATACAGCACAAACGGAAGCTGAATATCCTAGGCAGGTTTATTGGGGTGACACTCATGTGCATACAGCTTTGTCAGGGGACGCTTTCAATGGCGGCGTGCGTCTCAAGCCAGAGGATGCTTACCGCTTCGCTCGAGGAGAAGCTGTGGTCGCTACCAGCGGGCAAACCGCTAAATTGGAGAGACCTCTCGATTTTATTGTTCTGGCTGACCATGCCAACAACATCGGCGCGGCATTTTATCGACAGGAATATCTCTCAAATCCAGAATTTCGAAATTCCAAACTGGGTCGAGAGTGGTTAAACGCCAGGGAAAAGCTTGCGAAGGGGCACATTGATGAAGCCTCGCTAAACGAAGGCGCTTTGTTACCTGCGCACCGCTCGTGGCAGGCCTCGTTCAGAGACAGAAATTTTCGTACGAGCGTCTGGAGTCAAGTCACCGAACTAGCAGACAACTATAACGAGCCAACTCAGTTTACTGCTTTTATAGGTTACGAGTGGACACCGAGCGAAGAAGAAGGATCTAGTCAACATCGTGTCGTACTTTTTGCAGACGATTCATCTTACGCTGACCAAATCTTACCTTTCAGTTCCTACGACAGCGCGCACGAGGAAGACCTCTGGCAATTTCTAGATCGGTATGAACAAAAAACCGGTGGCCGGGTCATCTCCATTCCCCACAACAGTAATCTCACGTCTGGGCGCATGTTTGCTTTGACTGATTCCTTCGGTGCCGCGTTAACCAAAAAATATGCTTCAACCCGGGCAAGGTTCGAGCCCATAGTCGAAGCCACCCAAATCAAAGGGGATAGCGAGACACACCCTCTAATCTCTCCAGAAGATGAGTTTGCTGATTTCGAAACCTGGAATGGGTGGGCAGGGTGGCAAAATGGAGGTCTCCTTCGCGGCAGACAACTCCCTAAAAGAC
>CAJWGQ010000074.1 GCA_913041025.1 uncultured Gammaproteobacteria bacterium
AGAGAGTTCGATATCCCCGAAAAGTTCCGCGCTATCTGCCTGCCAAACGGGTTTGATTTTTGTTTCTTTATTCATGGCTCTGTTTTTACGTGATTGGCTTAGCGAACTTTTTTTCGTGCTGTTGTTGTCAAAGCGCCGCTTCAATTGTAATTGAAGCGTGTTCCTTTGGTGCGACCAGGGTATTGAGAACAGTAAATGGCATCCTGATTTTTTTAGCTTTCTCTCTCAGTTTTACTGATATTGTAGTGTCGCTATGTGGTGGCAATTCAAGCAAGTCGCCGACTTCCATGAATGTTAGTTCGCTTGTGTTTTTTAATGTAAATTGGGCGTCTGATTCGTTTCTAAAAGTAACCTTCGCGATACTGGTGCCTCGCTGATATTCCATTTTTGTTATAGAAATACACGCTGATAACAACAAGTTTAAGTGTTGAGGCCGGCCAATAAGGAGATTTTTGAACCAGACTATCGTTCTTCGGTCAAAAAGAGCTTCTTTCAAGCCGTTCTGAGATCGATCAGAAGAAAGCGCTAACGTGACCGGTCTGTGACCCCCATTGATCGGTTCATAATCCCAATCAATAAGGTCATGGACATCTGAAACGCCTATTAACGTTAAATTATATTTTAACGCGATTGCAAAGGCCTCTTCAGAATACGTGTTGCCGTTGGCGATCTCTATGCCATGTAATTTATTATTTTTAGCGTTTAGTGCGTGAAAATCGTTGATGCGCGCTATTCCATCTGGTGTTTGTGCTGCCCAATAGGGATGGTTCCAAAACAAAAACGCCCCCTGTTTTACGGCTTCTTCAACGGCGTCCTGAGCAGGCCATTGCTTCGCTGCAGCGTAGAAACCTCCCACATCTGAATGGTCATTGGGCGGGTTTTCTACCCGGATTAATTTGTTTGCATCATTGATGAAAATTGCATTGATGTGCCCCGCCGGCATGTCGCGCGTAATCTCTGATCCAGGAATGATCAACAAATCACTCTGCACAGCAGCCTCTCGCGCTTGTTGATAGGCGCGATTTCGATCAGGGTGAAGTATGTCAGCTCGATGAGGTTGGTATTCAAGATGCTCTGTGATTGCCAGCCCATCCAGCCCATCACGAAGAGCCTCTCCCACTCTGATCTTTGGCCAGACGTGGCCGTCGCTAAAGACGCTATGGGTATGCAGATCGGTCACCAGAGTGGTATAGCCTTCAACATTGGGAAATACGATATTGCGCTCGCTAATTTTTTCTTCAGAAGACCCTGACGATCCGTGTCCAATAACGCACATCGGAATCAGCGTTAAGAGAATCGACGTAGCAAGCTTTGTTAGTCCCATAATATTCCCCCTCCTTTCTACGCAGACTAAACTAGACGGTCATAAATTGGCCTTTTCAAGAGCAGCCAGTTGTTCAGCAGTTGCCTCGGCTTGATACTGGTCTTTCCAGGTTTCATAGCTCATGCCATAAATTTCTGTTCTAGCCTCTTCATAGGACAGATCAATTTCTTTTTCGTCCGCAGCCGCTTTGTACCATTTGGACAGGCAGTTCCTGCAAAAACCCGCCAAGATCATCATATCGATATTCTGAACGTCTCGTCTCTCGTCTAGATGCGCAATTAATCGCCTAAAGGCAGCCGCCTCGATTTCCGTTTTAGTAGCATTGTTTGAATTGGTGGAAGTCATTTTGTTACCCCTTATCCTCGCGTAAAGGTCCAATTAAGATCTTCTGATAAAGAAGGATTAAATTGATAATTTTCGTAGTCAAATGCTTTAAGGTCCGAGAGCTTTGAGATTCGATTTTTGATGATAAACCGGGACATCAATCCTCTAGCCTTTTTCCCATAGATCGATATGAATTTATACTGCCCCCCTTTTTTTTCTTTAAAATTTACAGTGAGCACATCGGCTTTGATTTTTGAGGGGTTAACCACTTTAAAATACTCGTTAGATGCAAGGTTGACCAAGATTTTGTGTTTGGAGCTACTCAAAGTCTTGTTGAGTTCGTCGGTGACTCTGTCTCCCCAGAAATCATAAAGATTCTCCCCTCTGCTATTGGCAAGACCAGTGCCCATTTCTAGCCGATAAGCACAAATTTCGTCTAGAGGTTTAAGAATTCCATACAAACCGCTAAGAATCCTGAGCCGGTTTTGCGACCACTTAAGGTCGGTTTTAGTCATGGAGCCCGCATCAAGCCCTTGATACACATCCCCCTGAAATGCCAACACTGCCGCTTTAGAATCACGATGCTTTTTCGTGTTTTCTTTCCATTCTATATTTCGACGATAGTTAAGTTCCGCGAGTTTATCGCTGATTTTCATTAAGGAGGCGAGCCCCGATGGCTCTATGTTTGTTAATGTTTTGTTTAGTTTGTTGGACTCTTTTAAAAACGTCGGAACGGTGGGCGTTGTCGAGCACAATGGAGTCTCGGTGAAATCCAGGGTTTTCGCAGGAGATATTAAAGCTAACATGTGATTCGGCTCTGAGGTTTTGATTATTTTCAGTCTAACAAATTAAAAATGATTGAAAACAGGCACTTTGGCAAGTGAACGAGGCTCCCGTGAACTCTATACCAATCTGAAGCAAATGATTTTGCATTAGGGTTCGCCGATTCTTATACTCCGGTCCGTTCAGTTATATGTGTTGCCTATGACGCGTTTACAAAGAATAGAGTCTTTTCTGGATCAGGGTATTGTTTTACTGCACCTCGATGTGTTCGATGAAAGCCACGGCCACAACGTGCCGGAGGGCTCCGAGAGTCATTTTAAAGTAGTCGCTGTGTCCGGTGAATTCGAAGGCATGTCTAGAATTAACAGGCACCGGCAGATTAATAGCCTCCTCCAGAGTGAGTTTGACGCCGGTATGCATGCTTTGGCCATTCATGCTTATACTGAATCAGAGTGGAAAGAGCGTTTTGGAGAGGCTCCCATGTCTCCTCCCTGTGCTCATTGAAGCACTATGTCACATAATCCGGCCTGATGAAGTCAGTTCTAGCGTTTTATAAATTTATTGAGATTGAAGACATTGATGACCTTCGTCTTGATTTACTTGAACTAGGAGACTCCTTAGATCTTAAAGGAACCATCTTGATCGCTCATGAAGGCATAAACTCGACTTTAGTTGGGAACAAGAAAAATCTTGAGGAGTTTAGCTCTTGGCTTACGGATCGCTTCGGGCGTTTGCCTTTTAAGTGGTCATCGGCAGAAGCCTCGAACGATGTGTTTTTCAGGTTTAAGGTAAAGATCAAACCCGAAATTGTTACGATGGGCGTCAGTGAACTCGACATGCGTTCAGTGGGTCGGCATGTATCCATGGAAGAATGGAATGAGCTTCTAGAGGACCCTGATGTGATTGTTATAGATGCACGTAACGACTATGAGACCGACATCGGTGGTTTCCCTGGTTCAATTATTCCTGACACCAAAAATTTTAGAGAATTCCCTGCATGGGTAGACAAAGAACTAAACGAGAAAGAAAACAAAAAGATAGCGATGTTTTGCACGGGAGGTATTCGTTGTGAAAAGGCGTCGGCTTATCTGATGAATAGCGGTTTTAATGACGTCTGTCAGCTTGAGGGGGGCGTATTAAAATATTTAGAAAATGTCGACGAAGAGAATAATCGATGGCGTGGTGAATGCTTTGTTTTTGACCAACGTGTTTCGGTGAATGCTCGATTAGAGCAGGGGCGCTATAACCAGTGTTTTGCTTGTCGCCATCCTCTTAGTGAATCAGATCTTTTATCCGAATTCTATGAAGAAGGCGTGAGCTGTCATTTTTGTGTTGATAGGAAAAGCCAAGAGCGTAAGGAACAGTTTCGTCAACGTCAAAAGCAGATCCAACTTGCCAATGAACGAGGTGAGCAGCATCTGGGCATCACAAAGAATTAACAACCTAGTTCAAGTATTGGCTTAGATACTGCCAAACAACATCCATTAGTTTGGGTTGTGCCGAAGCCGATGGATGAATACCGTCAGCCTGCATAAGCCCTTCCTGCGTGACAAACTCATCGAATAGGAAAGGAATAAGTTCAACCCCTTTTTCTTTGGCGATTTCATGGTAGGCCTGTTCAAATGAACTGGTGTAGCGCGCTCCATAGTTTGGGGGAATTCTCATACCCATTAAAATTGGAGTAGACGAAGCGCTTTTGATGATGTCGATCATTTGCTCGATGTTATTACTCATTCTGGGCACTGGGTAGCCACGTAGACCATCGTTTCCTCCTAATTCAATAATGACGATGGAGGGCTTAATCGTCTCGATTAATTCCGGGAGCCTGGCGAGAGCTCCTCCGGTAGTTTCCCCTGAAATACTCGCATTGGTCATTTTCCATGGAAGGGAACTGTCGATAAGTTTCTTATCCATTAAGAAGACCCAGCCTTGTTCAACCGACATTCCATAACCTGCACTGATACTGTCCCCAAGAACCATGACGACTTGTTTATTTTGCTGGCTATCTGAAGCGAAATTGTGGGTAGGAATAATTGAAAAAATAATTCCAATTACGAGACACTTGAAGAAGAATGTGCGCTGTAGTTTGTATGGTCTGTATTTCATGGCTCGTAATGTGCTTCTGGTGGAAAATTTAAGAAAGGTTGTTCCTACAGCTGCCGGAGAATTGGTTATCTTGGATGGCATTGATCTAGAAATCAATGATGGAGAAAGCGTGGCTATCGTCGGTGCTTCGGGTTCTGGAAAGACCACGTTATTGGGGATTCTCGCGGGCCTAGATACATCAACTTCTGGTCTCGTGAGGTTGATGGATAGTGAAATTAGTGACATGGAGGAAGAGGCCAGAGCTGTCTTGAGAGGACAACACGTTGGATTTGTTTTTCAGTCCTTCCAGCTTTTGACTAGCTTAACCGCGCTAGAGAATGTGATGCTGCCTGTGGAGCTTAGAGGAGACGCGTTAGCGCAAGATCAAGCGCTAGAGTTGCTCGAAAAAGTGGGATTGGCTGACCGACTTGATCATTATCCGCGTCAGCTCTCGGGAGGAGAGCAACAGCGTGTAGCCATTGCGAGAGCTTTTGCCTCTCGTCCGAGTATTTTGTTTGCGGATGAGCCCACTGGAAATCTTGATACTGCCAATGGAGAAAAAATTATTGACCTCTTATTTGATTTGAACTCTGAATTCGGAACAACCATCGTCCTGGTGACGCATGAAAGCCGGCTGGCGGACAGGTGCTCACGGACTATCAAATTAACAGCAGGGAAGATTGACCGGTGAATTTCGCTTTTATCAGAAAGCTTGCCCAACGTGATTTGAAATCTGGAGAGGTAGCACTCCTGTTGATTTCTCTTGTAGTGGCGGTTGGTACGGTAACTTCGATTAGTTTATTTGTTGATCGATTGCACCAGGCGCTTCTGGCAGAATCTTCCAGTTTTCTTGCTGCTGACAGGCAGATATCGAGCTCTCGAGAGATTCCACAAGAATTTTTGTTAAAAGCGCAAGCGCGCGAATTAGAAACATCGCAGACGATGGTCTTTTCATCGATGGTTTTTTCTGATGATCGAAACCAGCTGGTGAGTGTTAAGGCTGTCGATTCAAAATATCCACTGAGGGGAGAGCTGATCGTAACTGATGAGCCATTTCTCCGAGGTTTTCCAACTGATGCTGTCCCTCAAAGGGGTGAGATCTGGCTTGACTCACGACTCTTCCCTGCTATGGCTGTCGCGCTTGGAGACTCAATAGAGGTGGGTCTGGCTGAGTTAAAGGTGACCAATGTGCTCGTGGCCGAACCCGATAAAGGCGGCTCGTTTTTTGATCTGGGCCCTCGTGTGCTCATGAATTTAGCGGATGTTCCCTCTACAGATGTGGTTCAACCGGGCAGTCGACTTTCGTATCGCCTGCTATTGGCAGGTGACGACCAGCAACTTAATGAATTGAAGTCTGAGCTAAATCTCGAGCCTAATTTTCGCTGGGTAAGCGTTGCGGAGAGTAGTCCTCGAATCGGATCCGCTCTTGATCGAGCAGAGAGCTTCCTTTTGCTTGGAGGACTCCTTGCTGTTTTGCTTGCTGGCGTTGCGGTAGCTTTGAGTGCGCATCGTTATGCGACGAGACACTTTGATCATGTGGCAATTTTGAAAACCCTTGGAGCGACTCCGAGCCAAATATTCTGGGGGTATCTGTCTATTCTGTTGTTGATTGGTTCATTTGCGATTTCCATCGGATTGCTCGTTGGTGGTGGTTTGCATCTCCTTGTTATTGAGCTTCTCGCCTCTTTGATTCCTGTAGAGTTGCCCGCTCCTGGGCCGCGGCCTTTTTTGCTTGGTGCTGCGACTGGGTTTGTTTGCGCCCTGTCCTTCGCTGTGCCTTCTTTTCTTCACTTGAGGAATGTCTCTCCGATGCGAGTGATTAGGAGAGATTTGGGAGTGCCATCACTTAGCAGAGCGGTATCCTATGGATCTGCGATTATCGGAAGTGTCTTTTTGATGATCTGGTACACAAAAAGCCTATTCCTGACCGCTTGGACTTTGACTGGGCTGGTCTCGGTTATCGTCGTTTTTGGTTCGATTGCGCTGTTTCTTCTTCGTGGCGGGCGGGTCGTGGGGATGCAGGCTCGCAGTGGCTTAAAACTGGCACTTTCTGGGTTGCAAAGACGCCGCAACGAAAATACAGCTCAGATTCTGATATTTGGTTTGGCTATTATGTTGTTGCTGATTCTGTTGCTACTGCGCACGGCGCTCATCACGGAATGGCGATCTCAGGTACCCGAGAATGCAGCGAACCACTTTGTTATGAATATTGCTTCGGAAGAAGTGGAAGATATTCAGGCACTAATCGACAGTAATGTGGGTATGGGGGATATGCTTTATCCAATGATCAGAGGTCGACTGGAGTCGGTTAATGAGATTCCTGCGAAGCAGTGGGCAACGCAAAATCGACGACATGAATATGATAGAGGACCAAGAATTACTTCAGAAAGGAATTTAACCTGGACAGCTGAGCAACCCGACAACAATGCGATTATCAGCGGCGAGTGGTGGGATGAAAAGACTGAAGATTATCTTGTTTCTATCGAGCAGGAGTATGCGGAGAGCTTTAATTTCGAGGTAGGAACACAGCTTACTTTCAATATCGGTGGAAAAATTGTGAGCGCCAAGGTGAGTAATATTAGGTCTCTGGAGTGGGAGAGCATGAGCCCGAATTTTTATGTGATATTTTCTCCAAAGGTGCTCAAGGACTTTCCATCGACTTACATGACTAGTTTTTATTTGGAGAAAGACCAGAAGTTGTTTTTGAACAAGCTGTTGTCGGAACATCCGACAATCACCGTGATCGAAATAGATGCGTTGATTGAACAAGTGCAAAAAATCGTAGATCAGGTATCGCAGGCGGTAGAGCTGGTGCTTGCTTTGGTTCTAGCCAGTGGCTGTCTGGTCCTAGTGGCCAGTATTCAATCGAGCCGAGATTCAAGACTTGCTGAGCATGCGCTCGTTCGCGCTCTCGGTGGAACTCGCCGGTTGGTTGGGATTTCGTTGTTCAGCGAGTTTTTGATTCTTGGTTTTTTTGCAGGAGTGGTGGCAACGGTGGGAGCAGAAGTAACCGTTGCATTGCTTCAAAGTCAGGTTTTTGAGTTGGGGGCGGAAGTCCACTGGTGGATATGGCCTGTTGGGCCCTTAGTGGGCGCGGTCGTGATATCGACGGTGGGTATGTTTGGTAGCCGCGAGTTGGTTAACTCGCCTCCCGTGAACGTGTTAAGGGGTGTTTCCTGAGCTGTGTTTTGGACAAGGTTGAAATGAAAGAGGATGCCCGATTATTAGAAAACAGAGAGTTAGGTCTCAAGGACTCGCGTAAAAAACGATTTGAAATGAATCGATGTCACAAAAAGTTGAGAAGACTGGTGGGCCAGGCTATTGGGGATTTTGGGATGCTCGAGCAAAACGACAAGGTGATGGTCTGCTTGTCGGGTGGAAAAGATTCCTACACGCTTCTAGATATTTTGATCAGTTTTCAACGCCATGCCCCGATAGACTTTGATCTGGTCGCCGTTAACCTTGATCAAAAGCAGCCTGATTTTCCGGAGGAGGTTCTACCTAAATACCTTCAGGACCTAGGAGTCGATTACGACATAATCGAAGAAGACACCTTCAGTATTGTCAAAAAACTGACTCCGGAAGGTAAGACCACATGTCCCGTCTGTTCGAGGCTAAGACGAGGGATACTCTATTCTCATGCTCAAAAAATAGGGGCGACTAAGATCGCTTTAGGTCATCATCTCGACGACGTGGTCGAGACCCTATTTTTGAATATGTTTTATGGTGGTCGTATGAAATCGATGCCGGCTAAGCTCAGAAGTGATGACCAGAAAAACATTTTGATCAGGCCGCTTTTTTATTGCCGAGAGAAATTGATCCAGCGCTGGAGTCAATTTAGGTCCTTTCCTATCATTCCTTGTAATCTTTGTGGGTCACAAGATAATCTGCAACGGCAAGTCATAAAGCAAATGTTAGCGGGTTGGGACCGCCAATTTCCGGGCCGTGTGGAGAGTATTGCGCGCAGCTTGAGCCACATAACACCTTCCCATATGGCGGACCATGAATTGTTCGATTTTAAGTCGCTGGAGGTTTCGCACGAGCGTATTAGTTGGACTCAGATCGACTGAAACAAGCTGTCTCGGCACCCAGTAAAGGAACTCAATACCAGTGAAGATACCCTACACGGAACTGTCGCAAGAAGCGCTGTTGGGCGTGATGGACGCCTTTATCCTGCGTGAAGGAACTGACTACGGCCACGAAGAAATCACCATTGACCAGAAACGTTCGCGAGTGTTGTCGATGCTTCAGTCAGGTAAGGCGGAAATTGTGTTCTACCAAGAAAGTGATCATATCGATATAGTGTTGGTGAATTCCTAAAAGGTTTAGCTCATAGGGTGGGGAGAAGCATGAAATTATTTGTAGGGACCTCCAGAGGTCTTTTTATTGTCAAAGATGGGAAATCTCACCGCGCGTTAGATGTCAGAGCAGTTCGTGAAATCGTTCAAGTCCAAGGTGACCTCCTAGTAGGAACTTCAGAAGGACTCTATCTGAGCCCAGATCGAGGCGAAACCTGGGAGGGGCCATTCTTAGGAGACTATGCGGTATGGCAGATAAGAGGAGACTCTCATGGAACCCTTTATGCTGGAACGAATCCGGCCGAACTATTTAAGAGTGCTGACGGAGGACGATCGTGGAGAAGCATCGAGAGTTTTAAAGAGATTGTTGAGCGAGAGGGCTGGTGTATTCCGCTCAATCCCCCTATTCCTAGTCAGGCAAGAGCTATTGTCATTGATTCTGAGAACGACCAACAAATTTGGGTAGGCGTAGAGGTTGGAGGAATTTTGCATACACAGAATGGTGGAGAGTCCTGGGTGGTAGGTTGTCCCGGTGAAAACCCGGACCTGCATATGATCTTTCCACATCCTCGGAAAAAGGGGACTTTGTTCGCTTCAACGGGATATGGTCGGCTGGATGGGATTGCCGAGATGGCGGAGGGCAATGCGGGAGTATTTCGTTCTTCCGATTCAGGAGAATCCTGGGAATATGTATGGGGAGGTATCTCGCCTAGATATTCCAGGCCGATGTGCATAGATCAGTCGCCTCCCTTTGCAATCACGGTGGGCAGCGCGCCCACTGCATTTTCCAGCTACAAAGATCAAGGTGGCGCAGGGGCTATGCTATTTCGGTCAGAGGACGATGGCGCTACCTGGCGGTCTTTATGTGATCCGAGGCATACGCCTTCTCATGCGAATTTTCATGGTTTAGCGGCAAATCCGGATGACCCTGGATCGGTTTTTGTAGGCACGGATAATGGTGAACTGTGGTTTGTAGGATCCGATTGTCAATGGAGTCTGTTAGTGGATGACCTGCCCACTGTTTTATCCATTATGCCATCTTAGTTTTTATCCGCGTTCCGACCCAGCAAAGTGATCATCTCCATCATTGCTAGAGTTACATCGATTAGGTAAGGTTCCCTCGAATTTTTTAGGAGAAGCTTGGTGAAAATTTCCCGCAGTTTGAAAGTATTTTTGTTGTTTTTCGTTTGGGGAAATATCTACGCGGAAGACTCAGGCGAAATAGTTGAAGAAATTGTGGTTCGAGCCGAGTCCAGCATTGCGTCGCGACTAGGTGAAGCGGGCAGTGCGTCAATAATCACCAAAGAAGAGATAGAAGAAATCGGAGCGACTCATGCAAACGAGGTGTTAGCGAGAGTGCCTGGTGTCTGGGTCAACAGAGGCTCAGGTCAAGAGCACCTCACAGCGATTCGGTCTGCGGTTTACACGGGGTCCGGAGCGTGTGGAGAATTCAGTTTCTTAGAGGATGGTATTCCAATAAGGCCAGCTGGATTTTGCAACGTGAACAATTTGTTTGAGTTAAACACGGAGCAGGCTGAGGCTATTGAAGTGTGGCGAGGCCCAGCAAGTGCTGTCTTGGGAGGTAACGCACTCCATGGTGCGATCAATGTTATCACGCCGGTACATAGTGGTTTTTCAGTGGGTCTTGAAGGTGGACCTTATGATTATTACAGGACACAGTTAAAGGGCGGAAAGGAAGTAGGTGAGCATGCAGTTGGTTTCAGTTTTGTGGGAACAAGCTCTGGCGGCTATCGTGATGACACAGGATATGGGCAACAGAAATTTCATGTAAGCCATTCAACTGGTGTAGCCCAATGGAATGTGCGTACTCAAATGACCTTGACTAACCTGAACCAAGAAACAGGAGGTTATGTACGGGGTGAAAATTCCTACTCGGATGATGAACTAAGACGCACTAATCCCAATCCCGAGGCCTACAGGGATGCATGGTCGATGCGTGTTAATTCGGAAATTAGTAAAGATCGCTGGTCTATAAAGCCCTATCTAAGGCGCTCTTCAATGGCCTTTCTTCAGCATTTCTTGCCTGGTCAACCACTGGAATCCAACGATCAGGGCAGTGGTGGGTTGCTGGTAAATTATGATCTTCAAGGTGAGCGTTATTCAGGTAACTTAGGGGTTCATCTTGAATCCATGTCTGGTTCTCTCACTGAATACCAGGATGGCCCCACAATTTCTGGGAGTGCGTTTATTGTAGCTACTCGACCACCGGGAATGCATTACGATTATGATGTGACCAGTTTCATGTCCGCTTTTTTTTACGACCTTAGGTTTGAAATCAATTCTCAAGTCCGCGTAATTCATAGTTTGAGGCAGGAGTTTCTGGAGTATGACTATGAAAATAACCATTTAGTGGGTAATACCAAGGATGATGGGACCGCATGCGGTTTTGGCGGCTGCTTATATAGCCGTCCAGCCAGTCGAAAAGACGATTTTTCAAATACTGGTGTTCGCCTCGGGGTTGAGAGAGATTTTTCTCAAGGAATGGTCTATGCGGTTCTCAGTAATGGCTTCAGGCCGCCTCAGGTGACAGAACTGTACCGATTGCGGGGTGGGCAGACCATCGCTGATCTGGATAGCGAGCGTTTAGAGGCATTTGAGCTTGGTTTCAAAGGTGACTGGTTTAATGCCGCCTTATATGCGGAAAGAACCGATAACTTTATTTTGAGAGATTCCGAAGCCTACAACGTGAGTGATGGTAAAACGAAATCCAGAGGTGTGGAATTGGAAGGATATAAATCGTTTGGGAGAAATACGATTAGTGCATCACTGGGCTATGCGGTGCATGAGTATGACTTTGATCGTGAGGCGACAGGACGGGAAACCATTCAGCAGGGTAACGAGATAGATTCTGCGCCCAAATGGCTTGGATCAATTCGTTGGCGTACCGATTTTTCTGAAGTGCTTAGTCAAGAATTGGAGTTGAATTTAGTCGGTAAACATTACGTGAATGCGGCTAATACCGCCGAATATGGTGGACATGAGGTATTGAATTGGCGTGGTCGCTGGCAGTTGAATGACAAAACGAAACTCTATGCGAGAATCATCAATTTGTTAGATGAAGAATACGCTGATCGCGCCGATTTTGCCTTTGGTGGATATCGCTATTTTCCTGGCATGCCGAGACAGTTTTATTTAGGCCTCGACTTGCAACTGAACTAGAATTGCCCCTGGACTAATCTTTTGAATTTGGGAGCAAGTTGTCTTGAATTTTTAGGGTTTGCTCATACTATTAAGCGGAAAGCAGAGGAGAGATCCTGTTGCTCGAGTTAAGTAATCTTATCGCCCTTCGAAACGACAGAGAGTTATTTAGTCCGGTCACAATTGCTTTGAGTGACGGTGAATGCCTTGAGCTAGTTGGAGCGAACGGGTCCGGTAAAAGTACGCTGTTACGAACTTTGGCGGGCCTACATGATCAATTTATAGGTCGTTTCACCTGCGCCGATTATTTGTACCAAGGGCACCGGTTGGGACTCGATGAAGTGATGACTCCTCTAGAAAACCTCAGTTGGTTCTTGGGTATGGAAGGCCTTAGCTTGGAAGAGGGAAGGATCCGAGAAGTTCTTGAGCGTGTTGATATGCATGACTTCGCTCACCGGCCCTCTTCTCGCATGTCTCAGGGTCAGAAAAGGCGGATTTGCGTGGCCCGCTGGATGTTGAGTAGTCGACCCATATGGATTTTGGATGAGCCCTTCTCCTACCTTGACTTGCAAGGAATACAAATAGTGAATGAGGTGATCAAGGAAAAATGTTTGAAGGGAGGTATCGTGGTATGCGCAACTCACGTGCCTCTCCTCTATGAAGGAAAGACCGAATGGAGTCTTACGCCCTTCGATGGTTTGATGCAATGATTGTGACAATATGGAAAAGAGAGTGGCGCGCAATCTTCCGAAACCGAGCGGCAATAGTAA
>CAJWGQ010000075.1 GCA_913041025.1 uncultured Gammaproteobacteria bacterium
TTTTAGATCCTTTTAATGAAAAAGAACTGGTCCAGGATATGGCGAAGAGAGAGATTCGAGGCATCTCAATGGAAATGGTTCCTAGATCAACGCGCGCCCAAAAAATGGACGCTCTTTCATCTCAAGCAAATCTTGCAGGATATGTGACTGTCATCCAGGCGGCCTTTCATTGTCCAAAAATATTCCCAATGATGATGACGCCGGCGGGCACAATCGCCCCCGGTAGGGTGTTTATCATTGGCGCCGGTGTGGCTGGCTTGCAGGCGATAGCAACAGCAAAAAGGTTGGGGGCTAGAGTAGAGGCATTTGACACTCGGCCTGTTGTTGCTGAACAAGTTCAATCTTTGGGAGCTAAATTTTTAGATATTGATTTGGGCGAAGTTGGTCAGACCGAGCAAGGCTATGCAAAGGAATTAACAACTGAGCAACTAGAGAAACAAAGAGAAGGCCAGAAACAGGTTATCAGTCAATCAGATGTTGTGATTACTACGGCTCAAGTATTTGGCCGTCCTGCCCCGCGCATAGTAGGTCTTGATATGATCGAGGCGATGAAGCCTGGAAGCGTTGTTGTGGATATGGCTGTTGAGTCTGGTGGCAATGTTGAGGGTTCTAAGCTTGACGAGGTGGCTGAAGTAGGCGGGGTCAAAATAATAGGTCAGGGAAACCTGCCGAGTGAGGTGGCAAGGAATGCCAGCGAGATGTACTCAAATAATCTTTTCAACCTAGTCTCAGAGTTCTGGGATGAAGAGCAAAAAACTTTAGTGCTGGATCCAGAGGACGAGATAATTAAAAGTTGTCTTATCACCCAGGGAGGCGACGTGATTAACGAAACTATTAAAAATTTGTATAACGGGGGCTAGCTAATGGAAGCTGTATTACTTGGTCTGGTTTTGATGCTATCGATATTTTTGGGGTTTGAATTAATTTCAAAAGTCCCTGCGACGCTGCATACGCCGCTAATGTCGGGAGCAAACGCAATATCAGGCATCACGATCGTCGGGGCCCTAATTTCTGCCGGGGCGCAGTTGAATGAATACGCGACGATACTGGGTGGTCTGGCGGTGATGTTTGCTGGGATAAATGTTGTCGGGGGTTACTTGGTGACAAACAGGATGTTGAGCATGTTCAAGAAAAAAGAAGATGATCAGCAGGGAGCAAAACAATGAATATAGAGCTGATCAATATTTGGTACGTCGTTGCGGCGGCCTTATTTATTTTTGGGCTCAAGCAGCTCGGTTCGCCAGCTACTGCTGTAAGAGGAAATATGCTTTCTTCTTTAGGAATGCTGATTGCCGTGGTGGTAACTCTATTTAATGCTCAAATAATCTCTTTTCAGTGGATCGCAATTGCTGCGTTAGTGGGAGCAATCATTGGGGCAGTAGTCGCCCAAAAGATCGAAATGACGTCGATGCCTGAAATGGTTGCTTTATTTAATGGGTCCGGTGGCATAGCAAGTTTGTTGGTAGGCTGGGCGGCCTTGTATTCCGGCCAAACTACTACGTTTACTGACATTACTATTTTATTGTCGGTTGTAATAGGAGGAATGACGTTTAGTGGGAGCATCCTAGCGTGGGGTAAATTATCAGAAGTGATGAATTCGGCGGCCATCGTCTTTGGTGCCCAACGATTTGTTAACGCGCTTATCCTGGTTGCATTGATAGGGTGCTCGATTGTGTTTTGTCAAAACCCGTCAGTGGACTCGCCATACTTGTACGCCGTGATCGCCTTATCTTTGATCTTTGGAGTGATGGCGGTTCTTCCGATTGGAGGAGCAGACATGCCCGTGGTTATTTCGCTTTTAAATAGTTATTCAGGTTTGGCGGCCTGTGCGGCGGGATTTGCGATTAATAACAACATTCTGATCGTCGCGGGTTCCATGGTTGGCGCTGCGGGTATTATCTTAACCAACATTATGTGCAAGGCCATGAACCGTTCCTTGGGCAATGTACTGTTTTCGGGATTTGGCGCAGTAAAGCAGGCCTCTAAGGTAGAGGGTGAAGTAAAACCGATTAATACTGAAGATGCGTTTCTTATCTTGGAAGCAGCCCAGTCCGTTAGCTTTGTTCCTGGATACGGTATGGCTGTAGCTCAAGCTCAGCATGTTGTCAGGGAATTAGGGGAAATGCTCGAGGCAAATGGCGCTGAAGTGACTTATGCAATTCATCCGGTAGCTGGACGAATGCCTGGACACATGAATGTATTACTTGCAGAAGCAAACGTGCCCTATGATCAACTTGTTGAAATGGAGGATATTAATCCTCGAATTGACAATGTGGATGTAGCTGTAGTGATTGGCGCAAACGATGTGGTAAACCCCGCTGCAAGAAATGATGAGAATAGCCCGATCTATGGAATGCCGATCATAAACGTCGACCAGGCTAGAACAGTCTTTGTACTAAAACGATCCATGGCCTCTGGTTTTTCTGGTGTAGACAATCCTTTGTTTTTTGGTGAAAACACGCGAATGCTTTTTGGCGATGCAAAGGATTCCATTTCATCGGTAGTCGCAGAGTTTAAAACCTAAAACCTCCTATTTTTAAGGAGTTTTTGAGAATGAAATTTTCTGAACTAGATGTAGCAAAGCATCGAGATGGTTCAAAGATTGTTGATCAGCAGTTTGTAAATAGGTGGTCTCCGAGATCGATGTCTGGTCAGGCGCTTTCTAAGGACCAAATGGCAGGGCTGGTAGAAGCTGCACGTTGGTCGCCGTCTTGTTTTAATCTACAACCATGGCGATTTATATACTCGCTTAAAGATGATGATTACTGGGAAAAATTCCTTGGGTTGTTGATCGATGTGAATAGGCTCTGGGCAGAAAGAGCAGGGGCGATCGTGATTTTGTTATCAATTGATAGACCCAGTGAGTCTGAAGATTTGTCTCCAACTGCAGCTTTTGATACGGGTAGCGCATGGATGAGTTTGGCTTTGCAAGCTCAAACGATGGGCCTAGTCTCTCATGCGATGTGGGGGTTTCATCATGAGGCGGTAGCGGAGGTGATTAACATGCCCTCCAGTATGAGTGCTCGCGCGATGATTGCTATCGGGTATCCAGGGGACTTGGCAGACTTGCCTGAAAAATATCGAGATAGGGAGTTTCCGAGTCCCCGTGAGCCTTTGGAATCCTTGATGTTTCAGGGTTGTTTGGATTGATCTTAGTTAACTTGATCATGTGAGATTGTTTGGTGGAATTATCAGAGGTAATGCGTACGACTTTTGCCGCGAGAGAATTTCTGGATCAGGAAGTCTCGAATGAACAAATCGGTAGGATACTGGATAACGCGCGTTTTGCTCCCAGCGGCGGAAATCGCCAAGGTTGGAAAGTCATCATTGTCAAGAAGGAGGAGACTCGAGCAGCGCTCGTGCCTTTGATAGAACCTGTCTTCAGGCGTTACTTGGCGCAGGTCCAGGCAGGCGAATCTCCCTGGAACACAATCAATGAAACAAGGTTGACGCAGAAGGAAATAGATCTTCAGGAACTTCCGAGGGGTTTTATAGAAAATTTGGTGCGTGCACCCGTACTTCTTTTCGTTTTTCTGGATTTATCGGTGGTAGCTTCCTTTGATAGTAAGCTTGATCGAGTAGGCGTCATATCGGGGGCCTCTGTCTATCCTTTTGTCTGGAATATTTTGTTGGCGGCTCGCAATGAAGGACTTGGCGGAACGATAACGACTTTCGTTGGGGGCAGTGAGAGTGACCTTAGAGACCTTTTGCGAGTACCGAGCCACTACGCCTTCTCTGCGATGATTCCAATGGGTAAACCAATTAAACAGTTGACTCGCTTGAGTCGAAATCCGGTAAGTTCCTTTGCAGTATTAGATACCTTTGATGGAGCCAGCCTCAGTTAACGAAATCTCAATGCTGGTTAAGTCATGTTACATTGACTAGAGTGGCAGGACTCTTGGAAGCTTGGTTGGTAGAGGTCAAATGTGAGACAAGTTGGCGATTATACAATTGCGGCATCAAGAGAGGCTGTTTGGGATGCATTAAATGACCCGGACATCCTAGGCTCTTGCATACTTGGCTGCGAATCTGTTGAAAGAATTGATGAGACTCACTTCGAAATTTCTTTAAAGGCGAAAGTCGGGCCGGTAAATGCGAAAATGCGAGTTCAAGTGGAGTTAACTGACTTAGTGCCCCCGGAGAGTTATACCATTCAGGGTGGTGCGAAGGGAGGAGCGGCTGGATTTGCTAAAGGTGCAGCAATGGTCCGCTTGATTGAGGAAGAGGGCGGAACAAGACTTACTTATGAGGTGGACGCGAACGTAGGAGGGAAGTTAGCACAGGTCGGTAGTCGTCTAATTGATGGGGCGGCCCGAAAAATAGCTGACGACTTTTTCTCCAAGTTTGTGCAAAGAGTTTTATCAAAGTAATCCGTCTTCGAGTAGTTAGAGGGTCGTTTGCGGTGAGTTGCTTTTTTTAACAAACAAGTTGTTTTCAAATTTCGTTATTGGTTGTCGTTTAACACATCATCGGCTATTTTCTAATTTAGGTAGTGAAGTTGGAGAAAGGGTATGGAAGTGTCCCTTAAAGTTAATGGTGAAGAACATAATGTGGACGTAATTCCGAGCAAGTTGTTGGTGGATTTCGTGCGTGAAGATCTAGGTCTTACTGGAACGCATGTGGGATGCGACACCTCTCAGTGTGGTGCATGTACAGTTCATCTAAATGGAAAGGCGGTTAAATCTTGTTCAATTTTAGTAGCACAAATTGACGGTGCTGAGGTCTCGACAATCGAGGGTATTGGTACGACTGAAGATTTACATCCAATGCAGACGGCTTTCAGAGAGAGTCATGCTTTACAGTGCGGATTTTGTACACCAGGGATGATTATGCAAGCTATTGACCTGGTTGAAAGTAGCTCGGATTTGGATGACGAGAGGATTAGAGAGGGCTTAAAAGGCAATATCTGCCGTTGTACTGGCTACCAAAATATAGTCAAAGCAATTCAAATGGTCGCTGATACAAAATAGGGGGGCTCGTGAGCGATATTGTAGAAGAAGAAAATACCCATGGAATCGGGGTTCCGGTAAGGCGTAGGGAAGATCTACGGTTTATTACAGGTAACGGGAATTATACTGACGATATTAGTCAGCCTGGACAAGTTCACGCGCTTTTTTGCCGCAGTCCTCTTGCTCGAGCCAATCTCGCTTCCTTGGATTTTACTGACGCGATGCAGGTGCCAGGGGTTATTGCTTGCTACTCTGGCAGAGAGATGGCGAAAGATGAAATCGGTGATTTGCCATGTGGTTGGATGGTGAACAGTAAGGATGGTTCGGAGATGCTTTCAGCACCTCATCCGCCGCTTGCAGTTGATGCTGTAAATTACGTAGGTGAGCCGTTTGCGATTGTAATAGCTGAATCCATAGAGGCGGCTCGCCAGGGGGTTGACGCGGTCTCTGTTGAGTTTGAAGAGTTAAACCCAGTTGTGGACTTGAGCACGGCGGCTCAATCTGAGCAACTTTATGAAGGTATACCCAATAACAGAGCCTATCAGTGGGCCCTGGGAGATGAAGAGGCAACGCGTACGGCCTTTGCTAAGGCGAGTCATGTAACCTCGTTGGAGCTCTCTAATAATCGCCTGATTCCTAATGCGATAGAGCCCAGAGCCTGTCTAGGAAGCTACGACTCCTCCACAGGTGACTATACGCTCTACACTACAAGTCAGAATCCCCATCTTGAACGGCTGGTCTTAAGTGCATTTGTTAATATTGCTCCCGAGCACAAGCTGCGTATCATCGCGCCTGATGTCGGCGGCGGCTTTGGTTCCAAGATATTCATCTATCCTGAAGAGACGTCGGTAATATGGGCAGCCGCCAAAGTTGGAAAACCCATTAAGTGGGTTGCTGAGAGAGGAGAGAGTTTTCTTGCAGACGCTCATGGCCGAGATCATTTAACGCAGGTCGAGTTAGCTATGGATGAAGCGGGCCGTTTTACGGGATTGAGGGTCAAAACGGCTGCCAATCTGGGGGCTTACCTCTCCACTTTTGGTTCTTCAGTTCCAACTTATCTTTATGGAACTTTACTTGCTGGCCAGTATAAAACTCCAAATATTTATGTAGAAGTTGACGGAATCTATACCAATACGGCTCCCGTTGATGCTTATCGTGGGGCCGGTCGACCAGAGGCAACTTACGTCGTGGAGCGCGTGGTTGAACAAGCAGCAAGGGAGCTGGGCAAAGACCCCGCTGACTTGCGCAGAATGAATATGATTCAACCAGAAGATTTTCCCTACGAAACGCCTGTGGCGCTGACCTACGACACTGGGAATTATGAGGCTAGCTTAGATAAAGCGCTTGAATTGATTAATTACGCAGGTTTTGAGAATCGACGTCGCGAGTCTGCTGAACGGGGTAAGCGCAGAGGTATTGGTTTTGCGTGTTACATCGAGGCCTGTGGCTTGGCGCCTTCTAAATTGGCTATCGAACTTGGCGCGGGTGTGGGTCTGTATGAGAGCGGTGAAATACGATTTAACGCGACTGGATCAGTTAGTGTGTTCACCGGTTCTCACTCTCACGGTCAGGGGCACGAAACTACTTTCAGTCAAATTGTTTCCGAAAAACTTGGAGTCCCCTATGACCAAGTCGAAGTGATTCACGGTGATACTGGGAGGATGGAATTTGGTTTGGGAACTTATGGATCAAGGTCCTTGGCGGTTGGTGGTTCGGCATTATATGCCGCTGCTGACAAAATTATTGAGAAAGGCCGAAAGATTGCTGCACATATGATGGAAGCTGATCTTGATTCGGTCTCTTTCGACAAAGGACAATTTCTAGTAGAGGACAGTAATCAATCTCTTTCTATTCAAGAAGTCGCCTTTGCTTCCTACGTGCCCGCAAATTATCCAGAAGATCTAGAGCCCGGATTATCGGAGAAAGCATTTTATGACCCTAAGAATTTTACCTATCCCGCAGGCACTCATATCGCTGAGGTTGAAATAGATATCGAAGTTGGATCTGTAGAATTGGTAGATTTTGTAGCAGTTGATGATTTTGGCCATATTATTAATCCGATGGTTGTTGACGGGCAAGTTCATGGTGGCCTGGCGCAGGGCGTTGGCCAGGCGATGTTTGAAAACTGTGTCTACGATGATTTTGGTCAACTTTTGACAGGGTCTTTTATGGACTATTGCATGCCCAGAGCGGATGATTTGCCGAACTTTAGAGTGGACACAACTGTGACGCCTTGCACTCACAACCCGCTTGGTGTGAAAGGGTGCGGTGAGGCAGGGGCGATAGGGTCTCCCGCAGCGGTTATGAATGCGATCACTCAAGCCTTAGGAGTGAAAGACATTTCAATGCCAGCGACTCCGGAAAAAGTTTGGCAATTGGTCAGAGGGGAATAATATGGACGATTTCAATTACCACCGACCTACGGACATTGAAGAAGCAGTAAGCCTCTATAAGTCTGCCGATGACCCGATGTATCTAAGTGGCGGGATGACTTTGATTCCCACTATGAAACAAAGACTAGCTGAGCCAACAGATGTTATCGATCTTTCCGGGTTGCGAGAGCTTACAGGTATCAAATCACTAAAAGACAAAATGAGTATTGGTGCTTTTACTCGACACAATGAAGTGGCGAATCATGAGGCTATTCAAACCAAGCTACCTGTATTGTCGAAATTGGCCGCTGGTATTGGAGACAATCAGGTGCGTAATAGAGGAACTATTGGTGGCTCGGTAGCGAATAGTGATCCAGCTGCTGATTATCCAGCAGCTGTGGTTGGACTGGGGGCAACGATAATTACGCAAAAAAGAGAGATTGCAGGAGATGACTTCTTTCTGGATTTATTTGAAACTGCTTTAGAGCCTGGTGAGATAATTCTTAAAGTAGATTTTCCGATACCTCGTCGGGCCGCCTATAAAAAGTTTCCCAATCCTGCTTCCCGTTATGCCGTCGTCGGTGTATTAGTCGCAGAGTTTGCCAATGAAATCAGGGTGGGTGTGACCGGTGCGGGTCCATGCGCATTCAGAGCGAGCGGAATAGAGCAAGTGTTAGCGGGAGGCATGGATCTCTCGGCTTTAGATGGGATCGAGGTGCCAGATGCTGGATTTAACAATGATCTTCACGCGTCAGCAGAGTACCGAGCACACTTGGTTAAGGTAATGGCGAAGCGCGCGCTTGAAGAGCTGGTGACTGACTGATGCGGGTTAAGTCGGTCCTGTGTCGACAAATAAATGATGATATTGGAAGCGTTGAATTAGCAGAAATAGATCTGCCTTTGCCGGGTCCTGGAGAGATCCGTGTTCGCTTAAAAGCCTGCGCTGTGAATTTTCCGGACTTACTGATGATTCAGGGTAAATATCAGTTTCATCCTCCACTGCCCTTTGCTCCAGGAACCGAGGCTTCAGGTGAGGTGGAGTCAGTTGGTACAGGGATTAGCGAATATGCCGAAGGCGATTCAGTTATTGTTTCCATGCGCTTTGGAGGTTTCAGCGAAGCGATCATAGTTTCCGAAAATGAGATTCGGAAAATGCCTGAGAATATGACGTATGCTCAAGCAGCTTCTTATCAGACTGCGTATCTAACTGCCTATGTCGCATTATTTCGTCGAGGTAGTTTACAGTCAGGCGAGACTTTATTGGTGCACGGCGCTACCGGTGGAGTGGGCATGGCGGCTGTGGATTTGGGGCAATATTTTGGAGCGCGAGTTTTTGCGACGGGCGGGTCTGATAAGAAATTAGAAGTGGTTAAATCACGAGGCGCGATTGAAACCATAAACTATACTTTAGCTGATGGTTCTTTGGGAGGTTTCAAGGAAAAAGTAAAATCACTGACTCAAGGTAAAGGGGCGGATGTGATTTACGACCCCGTAGGCGGAGATGTTTTTGACGAAAGTATGCGTTGTATCAACTGGGGTGGGCGCATTTTAACAATTGGTTTTACCAGTGGTCGCTGGCCGCTAGCCCCGGTGAATTTAATTCTAATTAAACAAATTTCGGTTATTGGTGTTCGGGCTGGCGAGTACGGTAGGCAGGATCCCGTTAGAGGTAAAGAGAATACTGATGAGATTCATCGTTTAGCGGAAGAAGGTTTAATATCACCCCATGTGAGTCATGCTCTGCCGTTAGAGAGGGCGATTGACGCTATGCGTTTGTTGGAGAGACGAGAAGTGATTGGTAA
This sequence comes from uncultured Gammaproteobacteria bacterium, assembly GCA_913041025.1. Next base: position 9,124 of record CAJWGQ010000075.1, read on the forward strand.
GGCGGTCGTCACCATGAATGGTTACGAGGCTTAAAACGGCAGGCTATAGTCGGTTGAAAAAGTCCAGGGTTAACTGGATTTAATCTAAGGAATTTCTTTGAGAGATTGGGCTGAGCATCCTCACTACGGCTGGGTAATTGTGATTTCTATGTTGCTCATTCAGACGATCAGCTCTGGTCTAGGCTTTTACAACATGTCCGTCTATATCAGCTTCTTCGCAAGAGAGCTCGATGCTTCATTGGATGCAGTCTCATTATCCGTTAGTTTGTTTTTTATTTCCGGTGGAGTTGCTGGATTATTTGTAGCTAGATTGCTCGAGCGATGGGATGTTCGAATGATCATGGTTATTGGAGCGTTGGTTTCGGGCGTCGCTCTCCTTTTAATTGGACGAGCATCTAATCTGTACGAGCTCTACGTGCTTTTCACCTTATTTGGTATAGGTAACACGGGTGTTTCTATTGTGGTTGCAACTTCGCTAATCACACAATGGTTTCCTGACGAAAGGCGGTCGGTCGCGTTATCAATTTCGTCGACTGGATTATCGCTGGGTGGTGTTTTGATTACGCCATATACGGCCTATTTGTTCGATAAATCCGGAATTTTCTCGGTAATGCCTTTGTTAGGCGTTATTTTTGTGGTGGGGATTGTCCCCATCGTGATGTTGTTCGTGAGGCCTTCTGTAACTCCGCAAAAGGTTAAAGAGCTCAAACAAGATTTTGAGATAGAGTATCTAAAGGTGGTGAAATCCCGTTTTTTTATCTGTGTCACTGCGGCTTATGTTCTTATAATGGCCGCGCAGGTTGGAGGGATTGCGCACTTGTATAATCGAGCGAATGCGCTGGGTGGACTAGACGTGGCAGCTGGTTCGATTCAAGCGCTTACTCTGGCAAGTATTAGTGGGCGCTTATTGGGAGGTTGGTTACTAACTAGGATTCCGATACGGCCATTTTTGTTTTTCAATCTTTTGATTCAGTTATCTGGTTTGTTCCTAATAGGGTTTTCAGAGATATCTGAGGTGGCAATTTTGTCTTCTATCCTCTTCGGGTTTAGCGTGGGAAATTTGCTCATGCTTCAGCCTCTTTGGCTTGCCGAAATATACTCTACTAATATTTACCCCAAAGTGTTTGCTCTATCGAATGCATTTTCTGTGGTTGGAGTTGCGTTCGGGCCTTATTTGCTGGGTTTGTTTTATGTAAGTTCAGGTTACAGCTCTGCTTACCTGGTCGCGTCTTTGGTGTCTCTAGCCGCTTTAGTAATTATCTATTTGGCAGGGCAACCTGTACGCAAAATGGAAATACAAACTTAATCCATTAATCAAACATGATCACGCTCCGAGCGACTTCTCCTGTTTCAAGGGCCGCTATGCCATCGTTTACTTCATCTAGTGAGATACGTCTGGAAATAAGGTCGTCTAGATGCAGTCTGCCCTGAAGGTAGAATTCAACAAATCTGGGCATGTCCACTCTAAATCGGTTGGAGCCCATGTTCGAACCTTGCATTTTTCTTTCCATTAAAAACTCAGGACCGTGTAGCTCAACCTGTGTCCCCACTGGGATCATCCCAATAATGGTTGCCGTTCCCCCAAAATTCAGCATCTTGAAGGACTGCTGGGCCGTTTTTGCTAATCCGATTGCCTCGAATGAATAGTGGACGCCTCCAGAGGTGAGTTCTCGTACTGCTTGGACCGGATCATCATTTTTTGCATTGATGACATCTGTTGCACCAAATTTACGAGCCAGCTCGAGTTTACTATCCACCATATCAATGGCGATAATTTGTGAAGCGCCTGCGATCGCGGCTCCATTTATTGCTGAAAGGCCTACTCCTCCACAGCCGATCACCGCAACCGTAGACCCTGGTTCGACCTTGGCAGTGTGGATTACCGCACCGACACCTGTTGTTACCCCGCAACCTATTAAGGCTGCTCTATCTAAAGGCATATCTTCTCTGATTTTGGCGATTGCATGCTCATGCACCAGCATATATTCGGCAAAGGAGGATAAATTGAGAAATTGTTCAACTCGCTCTTCTCCTTTTGCCAGCCGCGGTGGTTCTTCGGATCCTCTTTGCAGTTCCGGTTCTTGGCAGAGGGACATTCGGCCGGTTAAGCATGGTTCGCAATGACCGCAAAAAGCAGAAAGACACGTGATCACGTGATCACCTGGTTTAACATAGGTAACGGCCGAGCCAACGGCTTCAACAACACCGGCGGATTCATGACCCAAAATGACAGGAAGTTGATGAGGATAAGAACCGTTAATAAAGTGAAGGTCTGAGTGACATACCCCCGCTGCTGCGGTCTTGATTAGGACTTCGCGAGGACCAGGACTATTGCACTCGACGTCTTCGATTTCTAAGGGTTTGTTTACTTCTCTTAAGACTGCGGCTTTCATTTGGGTTCTCCTCGCACTGCTCGATTTAATAACATGTTGCCAAAAACAATTCTCGGTTACTACTCTTTGTTTTGATGGAGTGACTCTGTAATAGGGCACAACAAATGCGTTATTTGAGAATTAAATTTTGTTAAGGTTCGTGCTCTGATTGGAAGCTGATGACAGAATGGAAGTGTTCATTCTGAATTGGTTTATTTTAGGTTCTTGAGTGAAGTTCTGATATATGAAGAAATTGTTATTCTTGCTGGTGGGGTTTGCTGCGGAACAAAAATCGATGGGGTGAAACCCCGGCACCATTTGTTGCAAGTAATGATACAGTGCGAAGGCGCCGCCAATGCAAGCTAATGTGATGGCGTAGGGGGCAATCAGCGGGTCATCACGAAAAGCGGCAATACCTAGAATGATGGCGAGCGAATAAAGGCATATGCGCTGATACCAGCAGAGCGGGCAAACCGGTTGGTGTAAGATCTCACTGCCGTAGAGGCTAATGAGCATTGCGGATAAGGCAATGAGCCAGGCCAGGAGCAGAAGCAGCTGTGATTGTGGATTTTTATCCATGTGTATTCTCTTTGCTGAGTTGACGGTACACAACCTCAAATCGTTTGAGCGTCAGGGGCTTGATGAGGATGCCATTGAGGTAGAGCACAGGTGTACGGACGTTGTCACCCATGGCCTTTTTAGCAATAGCGAAATTATGGTTGACTGCTGGAACAGTGTCGCCATTACTGACGCAGTTAGTTAATTTGTCGTGATCAAGCGAGGTGAATTGATTGGAGGCGGTGAGCATGCTAGGGATATTGGTCCAGTCTTCGCCCTCAAGGCCTTGGTTGTGGTAGAGGTAATCGACAAAATCAAAAAACCGTGCGTGGTTTTCTGGTCCGACTGCAGGAGCGCCGAGCGATTTTGCAAAGAAAAAACAGCGCGGCAATTTTGGTGCAGAAACACGTCAAATGCCGGATTCAGCGCAGGGCCTTTGCGCAGGCCCAGGCTCTGACAAAAATTCGACGGTTCTTGCAGCGACGTC
>CAJWGQ010000076.1 GCA_913041025.1 uncultured Gammaproteobacteria bacterium
GAGAGAACAATGTCTTTCGTTCTGGCGATCCGGGGACTGGCTCCGAAGATTTTTCCTTCATGGCGGAAAAAGTGCCAGGTTGTTACTTGATTGTTGGTAACGGTGAAACGAGTAGTCCATTACACAATCCAAATTACGACTTCAATGATGATGCACTTGTTTATGGTGGCAGTTTTTTTGCTCGGGTGATCGAGAAGGAATTGCCTGCGGAGGCAGTATGACAAGAAGAGCGCGATATCAGAGATAGTTGTTGGGTTTAGTGAACTACTTGTCTATCGTTGATATGAAGGATCTTAATGCCTGAGTACGGAAACTTTTCTGATCGACTAAGACAAGCTCGCGAGAGCGCTGACATGTCTGTTTTTCAGGCTGCGCAGTTCGTCAATGTTCCACCAGCAAGTCTTAGCAATTGGGAGAAAGCAAACCTGGCCGGCTTCGAGATCGAATACCTCAAGAGCGGGGAGCCCAACCGGAAAGACGGTGAATATATGCCAAGTTATGTCACTGTGCATTCACTGGCGATGCTTTATGGCGTTGATCTGGATTGGCTTGTAAGCGGTATTTATTCTGTTAATGAGTCAGAGGAGAGCCAATAGGCGAACTCAAGAAGAGCTTTTCTAGTAGCTGAGTTTGGCAATATTAGATTGTTCTACCTCCATCGATTTCCAAAGCAGTACCTGTCACCAAAGACGATTCGTCACTACACAGATAGACGGCGGCTCTGCCTAAATCTTCCGGGGTTGAGAATCGGCCAAGCGGGATTGTAGAAAGAAATTTTTCTCTCATTTCGGGCGTATCTTCGCCCATGAAAGTCGACAGCAGAGGAGTTTCTCCAGCGACTGGGTTTATCGCATTTACTCGGATATTGAAAGGCGCCAATTCAATCGCCATGGATTTTGTGGCCGTGATTACCCATCCTTTGCTTGCGTTATACCAGGTCAGATTTGGTCGAGGACTAATTCCTGCTGTGGAGGCGATATTTAAGATGTTGCCCTGGCCTTTGGCTTTCATTATCGGCACCACCAGATTGCTGGTTAGATAAATGCCTTTCATATTAACTTGAAAAATACGATCAAACTGTTCTTCTGAGAGCTCGTCTAAAGGCGTAGGTTCATGGCCAATTCCAGCATTATTTACCAGTACGTCTATCTTACCGGACCAATCAATAATTTTATCCACTGCCTGGCTCAGGCTAGATTTGTCACTGATGTCGACGTGAATGGGGAGACATTGCTCTCCAAGTTCTTTAGCAATCGATTCCGCGGCCTCTTGGTTAATGTCCAGCAGAACGACCCTTGCTCCCTCTTCGCTAAATTGCTTTGCGATTCCTGCACCAAAACCCGACCCGCCGCCTGTTACGATAGCTACCATATCGCGCATTCGATTCATTTTTTCTTACCGCGCAAGAGGTCGTCTAGGGCTAAGCCCATCACGCAAGCAGAGTCGATCATGTCGGAGATGTTGACGTATTCGTCTGCCTGATGCGCTAGGGTCAGAATTCCTGGTCCATATGCGATGCAATCTTCGAGTTTACCAATCCGATCGATGTGTTTCTGGTCGTAGGTTCCCGGTGAGACTACCATCTCGGGTGGGGACCCTATTACTTCATTGACGGCTTTTTTGACTGCCTGGACCACGGGTGCTTCTTCAGGTGTGAGCGACGGTATGACTTCGAAGAGGTCCCTAAGTTTGAACAGAAATCCTTCTCTGTCAGCAGTGAGATCTTCAAGTATTGAGGAAATCTCTCGTTTAACATCTTCCAGCTTCTCTTCGATTAAGAAGCGACGATCAATTATGATTCGACAAGAATCTGCAACCAGAGGTGAGGGCAGGCCTTCAAATTCTTCGCTTTCCCCCCCATGGATCGAATTAATGTTGAGCGTTGATTCTTTTGCGCCGTCTGGGACCACTGGCATGTCGGTTCTTTTGCTTTTTAGGACTGGGTACAGTTCTTTTTCGAAACGATCGAGTAAAGCATGCATATGTCTGATCGCACTATCGCCATCAAAGGGCATGGAGCCATGAGCGATTTTCCCTAATGTTTCGATCTCTGCCCACCAAACTCCTCGGTGGCCTAAACATATTCGGTCTTTGTTAAGAGGCTCAGGAATGATTACGTGGTCTACTCTTGGTTTGGCGAGGATCCCTTTTTCGGCGAGATAACCAACGCCGCCATACCCTCCAGTCTCCTCGTCTGCGGTACCAGATAGTTCGATGCTACCCGCAAACTTAGGGTTTAACTCGAGGTACGATTCAACGGCGATGATCGAGGCAGCTAGCCCTCCCTTCATATCGCAGGAGCCCCTGCCGTAAATTTTGTCGCCGACCACCTTGCCTTCAAAGGGAGGTTGGGTCCAGCCTGAACCGACTGCCACTACGTCAATGTGTGAATTAAAGTGGACGCAGGGTCCCTGGCCATTGCTGATATTGGCGACGATGTTCTGGCGTGGGTACTCGTCGTTATCGCCTGGCGTGCCTATTGCACGGATGATCTGAGTCTTAAAACCCCTTGATTTGAATCGTTTGTTGAGATATTCCACACAATCCGAATAAAACTCTCCTGGAGGATTTACGGTGGGTATCCTGATGAGATCCTGAGTCAACGAGACTAGATCCTCTTTTTTTTCTTCTATCCGTTGGCGAAATTTGGATTGCTCCATTGTTAGGATGTTCCTTTTTCGGCCTGATACGCTGCCACGGCGATTGCTCTTGTCGTTAGGTTTGCAGCAATAACAGATAGTTCGAGTAATTTGTCCTCACTAAATTCGATCTGACTTGTCGACGCGGTAAATATCAGATCTCCATCAGCCATCGTATGGACCGGGTACAAAGCGCGAGCAAAGCCATCATGTGCGGTGATGCTGACTCGTTTTGCTTGGGAAGGCGTAAGACAAAGATCGGTTACGATGATCGCTAATGTCGTATTTGCACCAGCAACAAGTTGTCCGCTTTTTAAACGTCCGACTTTAGCGTCTGCCGGCCAGGGAGTAGGGAAACCAAGACCGCCAAATTCCTCGTCCTCTTCAAAGGGAGCCGCCCAATAATGTTTTGTATTCCCGATCAGCGGGCTGCCTACAGCATTTAACGCTACCATGGCCAGTATGTGACCATCCGCAAACCTAGCGCTGGCCATCCCAAACCCTCCTTTAGTATTGGCTGTAGATGCGCCAAATGCCGCGCCTGCTCTGCCGAGAGCTACTCGATTGCTGGCCTGTGAGGTTGCTTCATATCCGAGCTCTCGGTAGGGAGAGAATCTTCCCCATTCCTTTTTTCCTTCGTTTCGCATATCAAATAAGATTGCCGCGGGTACGATGGGAATGCTGACAGGATCGATAAAAATGCCTCTACCTTCCTCTTTTAACTTGGCCTGGCACCCGCCTGCAGCATCCAGACCGAACGCCGACCCTCCAGACAAGACAATTGCGTCGACTTTGGATACCGCATATTCCGGATTAAGTAGCTCCGTTTCGCGAGTGCCAGGCGAGGCTCCCATGATATGCACTGCCGCAACAGCAGGTTCATCAAATACGCAAGCCGTGGTTCCTGTGACCACCGCGATGTCTTCAGCGTGTCCTACTTTGAATCCCGGAAAGGGTAGTTCATAAATCTTCGTCATGGTTCAGTTTAGGCGAAATTTGCTATCGAACTCTACTACTTTGACTGTTATGTTACTTAGTATTAAAAAATGGGTTGTGGCAGCTTATGGGGACTCCGCAGGAAAGAGCAAAAAGTCTTTTGGGACTGGTGCGAGAGCACGCAGATGCAAGTGAAACTCAGCGACATCTTAAAAGCGAGGTGGCTAATGCTTTTGCGCGGGAAGGCTTGTTTCGAATTGCCGCGCCCATCGATTTTTTTGGGTCGGAGCAAGACCCCGTTACCCAAATAGAGACGATAGAAACGATCGCCTCTGTCGACGGCAGTGCAGCGTGGAATTTAATGATCGGCATTGAGACCTTCGGACTTATTGCTCCTGGTTTCACCCACTGTCGTGAATTGATCGAAGATCAAAGTGTCATCATGTGCAGTTCTACTGCGTCGGCAGGCAGAGCTGAAAAAGTTGATGGAGGCTATCGAGTGACGGGGCGATGGGGGTTTTGTAGCGGTTGTCATAATAGTGACCTGTTCGGAGCGACTGTTTTTATTTATGAAAACGGGGAAAGAGAAGAGAGTGGCCACCAGTATTTGGTGGTTCCTAAAGCCCAATTTGAGATACTCGATACATGGCACACCGCTGGTTTGTGCGGCTCAGGGTCGCATGATGTCGTGCTAGAAGATGTGTTTGTTCCAGAAGAACGTTTGGTCGCGCCATTGGGGAAAGTCCAGCATCAGTCCGCCCTGTTAAGAATGCCGTTTAGAAGTAGACTTTGTTATAACAAAGTGGCGATTGCTTTTGGCTTGGCAAGATCAGCACTGGATAGTTTTGTAGAACTGGCTGAGGGGAAAGTGCCACGTTTTACCAGCAAATCATTGAAAAATAGAGGTTGGGCTCAGAGAGCAATAGCAGAATCTGAGGTCCGAGTGCGCTCTGCTCGTGCTTTGGTGATTGAACTTGTTGAATCGTTATGGGAGAAGGCCCGGCTTGATCAACCTGTTTCTGATAAAGAAGCCGCGATTTTCCAGTTAGCGTGTTCCGATGCGGTTCGAGGTTGCATCGCATCAGTAAATCAACTGGTCGAGGCTGCAGGGACTACCGCGAATCAAAAGGGGCACCCCTTGGAACGAATAGCGCGAGATATTCAGGTGGTGGGTCAGCACCAAACCGTTGCTCCTCATCATATTGAGGATGCGGGCAGAGTTCTGCTGGGGATACCTGCTGTCGATGCGATGCTGGCCAATATGCCTAGCTAAGTAGTTGCCATTTGAGTGTCGCGTGGAAAGCTTGTCAAAAGTGGATTGGACTGTAATATTTTGGAATAGGTGTAAGAGCATAGAGTAGAAAAGAGTAGAGGAGAGAGTGATGACATATGACGTGTTAATTAAGGGCGGTATAGTTGTTGATGGATCTGGTGCTGATCGATTTCGAGCCGACGTCGCGATCGATTCAGGCAGAATAGCTGCAATCGGGGACAACCTAGGTACGGCAAAGCGTACGATTGATGCTGCAGGTAAGCTTGTTACTCCGGGTTTCGTAGATATTCACACCCATCTAGACGCTCAGATTGCATGGGATCCTATTGCCTCATCATCATGTTTTCATGGTGTAACCTCTGTTGTTCTGGGTAACTGCGGAGTGACGTTCGCACCTTGTAAACCAGAAGACCGGGATTACCTGGCTCAACTAATGGAATCGGTGGAGGATATTCCGGCGAATAGTATTCATGCCGGACTGCCCTGGGACTGGGAGACCTATGGCGAATACCTCGATTCGCTTGAGACAATGGACAAAGGGGTTAATGTTGGCGGTATGGTTGGACACTGCGCTGTTCGCTATCACGCTATGGGAGAGCGATCACTAGATGAAGCGCCCGCGAACGATGATGACCTGAAGAAAATTACCTCTTTGGTGGATGAGGCGATCCGCAGCGGCGCGTTAGGGTTTTCTACTTCTCGGACCTTTATGCACCGAGTGCCCGATGGCCGTTTTGTGCCTGGAACCCATGCGGACCCGAATGAAATGCTTGCTATTGGTTCTGTTTTGGGGCGTCATAAAAAAGGAGTATTTGAGGCAGCAGCTCGTCTGGGAGAGCGTGATGCTGAAGATTTACCGAACACTCGCGCTGAAATTGCCTGGATGGGCGAAGTATCACGGCAAAATAACCTTAATCTTACCTTTGGCTTGGTCCACAGTTTTCGGCGTCCGGAGCTGTACAAACGCGTGATCGAGTTTGTCGAAGAAGAAAACGCCAAAGGCGCTTGTTTGAGGCCACAAACTACCTCGCGAGGGGTTGGCGGCTTGTTTGCCCTGGACCACCGAACACCATTTGATGCTTCTACTAGCTGGAAGATGTTGAAAGATAAATCGTTTTCAGAACGACTAGCCATGCTCGAGGTTGAAAGTGTCCGAAACAGTCTGTGTGATTTAGACGCTGAGCCACAGCTTAATTTTGATATTTCCTATTTGCTCTTTGATGATGCCGTGGATTATCGACACGATTATGAAAATTCTCTGACGGCGCACGCGAAAAGAATGAACCTCAGCCCGGTTGAAGCGTTTATTCAGTTAAATCGACAGCACAAAGGAAGGGTCGTGATTTACCATCCAGGTCTCAATCAGAGTATGGAAGCCATAGAGGAGATGCTCGTCAATCCAACCGTAGCAATGGGGTTAGCTGATTCCGGAGCGCATGTGGGGCAGATCATGGACGCGAGCTCTCCTACATGGTTATTGAGCTATTGGGTGAGAGAACGCGGGGTTTTGAGCTTAGAAGAAGCGATCAGAGGTTGGACTTCAGATACAGCAAATCTCTTTGGAATCAAAGAGCGAGGTATTTTGAAGGAGGGCGCTTACGCCGATTTGAATGTCATTGATCTAGATAATCTAGCTATTGATCTGCCAGAGTATAAGCATGATTTTCCTGGCGGAGCTGGCCGGTATGTGCAGACTGGGCGAGGGTATGACTATGTGCTGGTCAATGGGCAAGTGTTCATGGAGTCAGGCGAACACTCTGGTGCCTTGTCAGGACAGATGCTGCGAAGCTAGTACTCTGAGGATTCTGAAATTCCATTATAAAGTGTCGAACTGCTACCACTTTACTTCGTGCGTAGCCAGTTGAAGTGCTTTACGAGGATTGTCAGTCAATTTGGATAATCTGAGCGTCGCGAAAATGGCCACACAGGTTAATCCTAGGGCCATGCCAGTCCAATAACCGGCCGCCCCTTGAAGTGCCGAGATAGGACCATGAGCAAAATAATGCCCAATGGGTAAAGCCACGCACCAGTAGCCTATCAACCCAAATATCATGGGAACGAAGGTATCTTTATATCCCCTGAGACAGCCGAGCGCGACAGCTTGCGTATCATCGACTATCTGATAAACAGCGAGGAAAATCATCAAATAAGCGGCCACGTTGATCACCTCGATGTCGGTCGTGTAGAGACTGACTAGTTCGTACCGCCAAAATATAATCAGCAAACTGACGACCACAGCGTATGCCAGACAAAATTGAATCGCGGCGGTCGCTGCATCTCTTGCTAGATCGAAATCACGAGCACCGATGTGAAAACCGATCCTGATGCCAGCGGCTGTGCCGAAGCTCATTGGGATTACGAAGGTCAACCAATTCAGGTTGAAGGCAACGCTATTGGCAGCTACTTCTTTGACACTGATCCCTGCCACTAAGAACGATATAACGGAAAATATAGCCATCTCTAGAAATACAGATAAGCCGATTGGCTGACCAACTAGAAACAGACGTTTGACCGATTCTAATTTTGGTTTTCTTGATGAGGTGAAGAAGGTCGTCTTCCTGAAAAAAGGCCGATTGATTACTATTAGCATTAACACGAGCTGAACCCACCATACAATGGCAGTAGCTCGGCCACAGCCAGCGCCGCCCAGCTCCGGTAATCCAAAGTGTCCATAGATAAATCCATAATTTAGTATGGCATTCACGGGGATAATTGAGGCCGCAATTAGCATCGGAGGGATTGTATGGCCCAGTCCTTCACAGGAGTGTCTAAAGGCGGTATAGACGACCAGGGCTGGAACGCCCCAGGAAGCTGCTTTGAGATATTCGGTCGCAATCCTTGTGACTTCTGGGTCAACTTGCATCAGAACAAATATCGGCTCCAGATTATTTAATATTAGGAGTAAAAAAATAGCTGCGATTGCAGCAATCCATAGACCTTGCCACACTTGATGGCCGATGGCTGAAAGTTGGCTGGCTCCCCGTAGCTGGGAGACCATTGGTGTTAGTGCCATAGAGCTGCCAGCAACAAGTAAGTAGAAGGGCCATATCAGATTTGAACCAAGCGCCACCGCTGCCAAATCGGTGGCGCTATACCGACCCGCCATCAGTGTGTCTAAAAAGCCGGTTGCCATAATGCACAGCTGACCAAGAATGACGGGCCATCCCAATTTTAATATGGGTTTGAGCTCTTTAAAGTGATCGCCCTTGCGAAACAGTATCATTGTTATTCGCTTAGAAAGGAGTGACTAACATGAAGTCAGACAACACCGCTATGCTCTTAAGTTGTTTCGATGTAGGTAAGCGGATTCTTTATCAGGCTCTGGGCCTTTCGCTACCTAGGATGGACACCCGTTCTCCAGAGCGAGAGTCCGGCCAGTAATCCCAAACCGCATGATGCTGGGTACAGCGATTATCCCAAAATGTTAGCGTATTCGGTGTCCAGTTTACTCTGCACGTTAGGCGAGGCGTGCTTGCAATGAATTGCTTTAGTCCGCTTAAGATGGAGTCGCTTTCCCAGGCTGCAAGTCCCTTGATATGGGAAGTAAAACCAGAGTTAACATAGAGTACTTTTTTACCTGTTTCTGGATGAGTTGTGATGATTGGATGTTCATTTTTTGGATATTCGTGGCCATCGGGTGCGGCCACTTTATAGTTTCTTAGGTAGGGCAAAGCCCCATCATGAACCGCAATCAGGCCTGATAGTAATTCTTTCATTTTTTCACTAAGTAGCTCATAGGCGAGATACATATCCGCATAAAGAGTGTCTCCGCCTCCTGATTCGGGTGTTTGCTTGATATAAAGCATAGAGCCTAAAGGTGGGATCTCGTCGCAGGTGACGTCGGTGTGCCAGCCATTACCAGCAGTATAAGCTGAATCTTTGGTGGTTTTGACGGTCAGGATTTCTGGGTCGCCTTGATAATGATGTTGCATCGGGTGGACATGTAACGATCCAAATTTCCTTGCAAAAGCTTTGTGTTGATCTCTGCTGATTTGCTGATCCCTGAACACGATCACCTTCCAATCTAACCAAGCTTGGTAGATCTCGCTGAATTGTTCATTTGAAAGATCTTTGGAGAGGTCCACACCATCAATTTCAGCGCCAATGTGTGGCGTCAGATTATCGACTCCAATAGTTTGAAAGCCCGATACTGCGACCATTTCCCTCTCCTCGATATTAAGTTAGTCGGGTAATCCTAGTACTCGCTTTGCGATAATATTTGCCTGGATTTCATTACTGCCACCATAGATAGTGGTTGTTCTGGTATGCAACCATTCTTCCGTTGCGACGAGATCCGATTTATCGAACCCGTTTGTGTCATGTGCTCCTAACCCCTTGAATCCGAGTAATTCTCGACGCAGATTTGCTCCATCTTGCTGGAGAGCTGCACCATAGAGTTTGAAGATTGAGGTAGCAGCGCCTGGTATTCCCGATTTGTTTTCCTCGTTAGCTCGCTGGGCGGTCAACTGAAACGCACTTCGGTTCATATTCATAACGGTGACTTCTTTTCTGACAGCGGTATCTGCTATCTCATTGCCAGATTCACCAACCGATTCTTTGGCGAGCTTTGCTAGACCCGAGCCAGGTTGCGCTCGTCGGGCGCCGCCTGATAAACCTCCGATACCTGAGCGCTCGAATTGCAGTAGTCGCTTTCCTACGGTCCAGCCCTGATCGAGCTTGCCGATGAGGTCATCTTTCGCGGCCGTTGCATTGTCTAGAAACGTTTCACAAAAAGGAGATGAGCCAGATATAAGTCGAATAGGCTTAACGGTCACTCCTGGTTGGTCCATAGTCAGTAGTACAAAGCTGATGCCGTCATGTTTAGGGGCATCCGGATTCGTCCGTACTAAGGCGAACATCCAGTCAGCGGTTGCTGCACCCGAGGTCCAGATTTTTTGTCCGTTGATTTCCCAATGATCTCCCTTATCTGAAGCTCTGGTTTGAAGAGAGGCAAGATCAGAGCCGGCATTCGGTTCAGAATAACCCTGGCACCACTGTACTTCACCTCTGATAATTTTAGGTAGATGTCGCTCTTTTTGCTCATCGGTGCCAAATTCAAGGAGGGTCGGTCCTATCATCGACATACCCATTCCTGTCAAAGGGGTTCGTGCTCTGACTTCTGCCATTTCTTCGAAAAGAATTTTTGCTTGCTGTGGAGTTAAGCCGCCGCCGCCATATTCGGTTGGCCAGGTCGGTGCTGTGAAGCCTCGCTCAACGCAGCGCTCCAGCCAGAGCTTGACGTCAGGTTCCAGCGTTATCTTAGAACTTCCAACTGCAATTTGTCCGGGCCCTTTAGCACCTTCTGGACAGTTTTCATTCAACCAGTTGGCTACTTCTTCTCTAAATTCTGCTAATTCCGACACCGGTTCATCCTATAAATACATACAATTCGTCACTCTACTCGGTATAGACTACTCAACTCAACAGTTAAATAGCCTAGTTAAAGCAGATACAAATTTGGGTCAAATTTATGATCAGGAGGAGGACTAATGAATACAGTGCCAGCTTTTTCTCTTAAGGATGTTTCCGGGAAAGAACGCCAGTTTGTTGCACAGAAACAGTCGCTTGTTTGTTTTATTAAGGAAGACTGCCCTACCTGTCGTGAAGTAATGCCTTTATTGAGTGAGATAGAAAAGCTTTTAAATGATCGCCTAGAGATCCACATTATTGGCCAGACTAAGGAAGGTAATGTGTTACTGGAAGAAGAATTTTCCCCCTCTTTCTCAATCGTGGATGATTCAGATTTGAAAGTGTCTTTTGAAACCGATATTGAAACGGTTCCTACTATGATTTGGTCAGATGGATCAAACAAACAGAAGGAGGTAGTAGGCTTTGATCGGAACGAGTGGAAGAGCTTGGTCGATGAAATAGCTGACGCGAATTCCGTTTCATCAGAGGTGATTAATTGGGCTTCGCTTCCGAAGTGGCGTCCAGGTTGCGGTTCATTATCGGTCGACCCATTTCATGCTGAGCGACTTAAAGCGGAATCGGAAAACAGTCCAATTCGTGCCAGGAGAATTGAGATTGGCATTCAAGACGACGAATTTGAGTTTATGTTTGATCAAGGATTTTCTGATGGTCTCCCGGTAATTCCGCCAACGGCGGAAAGGGTGGTCCGTATGCTAGAGGGCACTTCGAGAGACCCGCAGGAAGTCGTTGCTGTTATGCCTCCTAATATGGGAGAGGTGACAGTGGAAAAAGTCGCCATCAATTGTGTTCTAGCAGGGTGTAAGCCAGAGTATCTGCCCGTGGTGATAGCTGCCGTCGAAGCCATTGCCACAGATGATTACAATATTCACGGAGTTATGGCGACGACGATGGGTGCGAGTCCCGTAATCGTTGTGAATGGGCCTATACGAAAGAAAATTGGTATGAACATGGGTATTGGAGCTCTGGGTCAAGGAAATAGAGCCAATGCGACCATAGGCAGAGCAGTTCGTTTGGTAGTGCGAAATGTTGGAGGTGCGATTCCGGGCGGTACGGAGCGGTCGACCTTTGGGAATCCGATGAAATTTACGATGTGCTTTGCTGAGTGGGAGGAAAGATCTAATTGGGATCCTCTTCATGTAGAGCGTGGATTCCGTCAGCAGGACTCCGTGGTGACTGTATTCACAATGTGTAGTGGGCCCGTATTAACGATTGATGAGAGTTCTTTAACAGGCGATCCACTGGCGGGTACGATCGCTCAGTGTGTTCAGACTGTTCTTGCCCCGAAGGCTTATGGGGTGACTGACTGTTTATTGGTCGTGTCGCCTGAGCACGTAGACACGTTTTCAAGGGACGATTATCAGAAAACCGATATTCGAAATCGAATTCAGTCAATTACCCAAAAAACTTATCGAGAGATGATAGTCGACGACATTTCAGGAATGGGTTTAAAACCAGAGATAGCGGCGCAAATGGATGAAGCGGCCTTGAACAAAACTGTCAAAAAGTTTAATTCAGATTCAGATATTCATATTGTGGTTGCAGGCAGTGAGGCGGGCAAGTTCAGTGCTTGTTTCCACGGTTGGCTCACCGGGCCGAAAGGGTCAATTTCGGTGTCTCGAAAAATTGACGAGCGTTAATACAAGCAATTGATTATTATCAAGGCTATTGGATAAGTGAATAAGGAGAGACTTATGTCTTTGACAATTTTGGATCCGACGAATGAGACGGTGCCAGTAGAAAGGCAAGTAACGCCGAGACCGGAAACCGTGAAGGGCAAGATTGCTTTTTTGGATATCTCGAAAAGCAGAGGAAACGTACTTCTGGATCGATTACAGGAAGCGTTTGAACAGCGCTTACCTCAAATTGAAATTACGCGTTATATAAAACCAACTTTTTCAAAGCCTGCGCCCGAAGACTTACGCTCGGACATTATCGAAAACAATGATTTTGTTGTTGAGGCGTTAGCCGACTGAGGATCCTGTACCACGTGCAGTTTGCATGACACGGTATGGTTTGAGATCCAGGGAGTACCTGCAGTTGCGATAGCATCCACTGAGTTTCAGGATGCGGCGGAAACTCAAGCAAAAGCTTTAGGCATGAAGGATGCTCGTAGGGTTTTTGTTGATCACCCGATACAGGATGCGACAGATCAGCAAATGAGTGAAAAGGCAG
>CAJWGQ010000077.1 GCA_913041025.1 uncultured Gammaproteobacteria bacterium
AGCGCCGACAGTCGTTGCTAAAGGCAAAAATCTGATGGCTCAGCGAATTAGAGAGAGAGCCCAGGACTCCGAAGTAGAGATATTTGAAGCGCCACTTTTAGCTAGAGCATTATATTTCACGACAGAGGTGGGAGGTTTCATTCCACCAGGTTTATTTTTTGCTGTTGCTCAGGTGATCGCTTACGTCTACAACCTGAACAGCCTTACCCCAACTATGGAAAAACCCGCTAAACCTAAACCCAAAATACCTCCTGAACTAATGTTCGATGAACTTGGTCAACAACAGGCTTAGGTGTGAATAGGAGCAAATGATGATCCCAGAACGGAAGGAACCCCTGCTTAACAGGACGTTATTTTTTCCTGACGCGCATACAGAACTTCTCGCGAGAGCGACAGATCAGCTTGCGCTATCGGGTCGGGCAATCGTCTTAGATACCGGCCACCAAGCATATACTCGCTACTGTATTCGAGCGATTATTGACGATTTAGCTCAAAGTATTGGGGCGGGAAGAGCGGCGGAGCCAGTTAAGGTTCGACGAATCAGACAGGAAAGAGAGCATATTGTTACCAGTCTAAATCAAAGCGTCAAAGCTCTTAATTTAAACAGCTCCCATTCGCGGAACGCTGTTAACACCAGAGAGATCTGGATAGTAGAAAACGCTCAATCTAGCAGTGCAGAAGAGACAGTGTTTGCCGCGAGCCTTGTTCGGCAGTTTAAATCGGCTGGCATATCGATGATCATAACGGGTCGTTCTGTCGGCGCAGGCCAAACGAATGTTGAAAAGATCGCGGAGCTGACCCAGGCAATACCTTTTGTCCTAGAACTGCCAGATTTAGAAGAATGCAATAGTCTTCTTGATCAAGCAAAACTTGTTGGTAGCGGATCTGAATATTCTGCTTTGATGAAAGAGATCGGAGTATCGGTTGAGAGCAATAGCCCCTCAGCAATAGTTCCTTTCACTGAAGAAGTGAACGTAAAGATTGAAGAAACGCTTCAGCAGGACTACCAGGAGTTGGTCTCGCCGATATCTGAGGACAAGCCTACAAAGAAGCGACCTATGCTGTCCTTAAGTAAAAAGAAGGTGACTTATGTCAGCCTTTGCACTTTGTTTGCGCTCATTTTGGCGGCTATTCCGATATATGTAGACTTCGATAAAACTTTGAAGTGGGCTTCTAGCTTGAATTTAGGAAGCGTAGATGACTCGATCAAAAATTCGAGCGAGGTTAGGTCGAGTCTTGTCTCAGATTCTTCTAATGTAAGCGAAAGCGCAGCGCAGCAACAAAAACTGATCGATTTAGGCGAACTGGTAACCGAATCGCTTATTTTGCCAGGGTCCTCTAAGGATCAAAAATTAAAGACTGAGCCTGTACCTTTGGTTAGCAGCGTTGCCAGGGAGGATTTGCTCGTAGGAACCGACGGCCAATCCAGAGTGAAGAAAGGCCAGTACGATAACTTGGGTATAGAAAATTCTTTAGCTGAATCTAGTGCTCAAAATATCGAAATGGAGCTCGACCCTAGTCCGGCCCGTATCCCAGATATCTTTGTTGAGTCTGCGTTACCCCTTGTCAATTCATGGTTCATCCAGCATGCGTCATTTAGAGCACCTCAAAGGGCGTTTCTATGGAAGCAGAATCAACGATTGGACAAGGACCTGAAAGTCTTCTCCAAAGGCGAGACCAATGCTCGGTTTGTGGTTGTAAGCGGACCTTTCGGTACTAGAGAGCTGGCCCAGAGTTATTTGAATAATAACAACATGGGCAATGATAAGTTCTTCGTATCAAGTAATAAATTGGGTGAGCGTATCTATCCCTAAAATGGATCAATTCAGAATTTAAGGAGGTCATTGAAAATGGCAGACGAAACTGACAATCAGAACAAGAATGATACGGAAGAAGAAGCAAAGCCTACTTCTGAGGCCGATCTTGAAGAGGCTAGAGAAGAACTCATGGCCGAGGTCGATGGGGCCAGTGAGGAAGAAGTTGGTGCTGCTTCGAGCTCCCAAGATTCTGGAGGTGAGCCTACTGATCTTGATGGAGCGAGCGAATCTGAAGTTGAACCAGCTGAAGCTTCGAAAGAAGAAGTGGTTGAAGATCCTGTCCAAGAAATGGATGCGTCAGAAAGCGAAGATACGGAACAGGTGCCTGATTCGGAAGAGACTGCAGCAGCAGTTGAAGGCAATGAGCCTCAAAATGAAACAGCGGAACAGATATTGTCCGTTGAGGAATCCGAAGAAGAAGCGGTTTCCGGGGAGACGCCGAAGGAAACCACTACTGATTTGGTTACAGAAGAAGACTCTTCAAATTCTGATGCTCAGGCTGTAATCGCGCTCAAAGCTGATTCTAGGCTCTATATCTATGGAGAGCCTGAAGATCCAATGGTTGGGGTCACTCAGAACATTGATAGAGCCAGAGAATTGATGCTGGAGACGATGTCAAAATCTAGAGCGACTACAGCAGATAGCGTTCAAAAGGCTAGAAACCTGAATTTAATCAGCGGGCTGTTTCTGTGTTCAGCGCTTTTGGCGGCGGTAGGATTTTTTGTTTTTATGTCGATACAGATGTCTCAAAAGATTGTAGAAATCGACTCGTTGCTTACAGCGGTCGCAAAGAGATCCATCCAAATGACTAAGGGGATCGAAAAGTTTTCTGTCATTGAAGAACAACTCGAAAAAACCTTGGGCAACCAGCGAACTATTAATGATTACCTGGCAAAAGACGATCCTTATAGACGAGAGCTCAACGAGAGAATCGAGGAGTTAAGAAATCAGCTTAAAAAAGATATGTCGGCGCGGGTGCTGCGATCCGAAGGGAATCTGAATGAAGTGTTAAGTGGGGTATCGACCAGTTCATCAAATAATGAACAGGCGATTAAACAAATTGCGTCGATGGTTAAGAACCAGGGGAACCCCTCAAAATCCATTCAAGACTTACAAAGGTCGTTAAGAGAAATAGAGGTCAAGCTTAATGATCTGTATTTGATCGAGCAGGCAAGGCTTTCTAGGGAAATCGCTACACAAAGGACTAGAGAAGTCGAGTTCGAGGCCAATAATGGTTTAGAGTAGTGGGTTAGAAGTAAACTTCTAAGACGGAGAATGGCATGTATGAGGACGTGATAGTCACCCTGTTAGGACTTGCAGTGGCATTTTTTTTAATGATCGTGTTGGTTCTTATGGTGTACATGTGGTCTCGAATCAATATCCTTGAAAAGAAAGTGGGTGCTGGTGCTAAAGGTCGCGAGAAAAGCCAATCGGAGAAATCAGGTGGTGATCTCATGGGCTATCGCGGCAAAGAAATTTGGGATCTTCTGCAGTCCTCGTCAGATAAGGAAAGAAATATCGATCAGATTCGAAGTCGTTACGTCTCCACGTTGGCTCGGCATATGGAACAGGTAATTGATCAAGGGCAACTCGACCATAGAAAAGGTCGGGCGGTGGTTCCCGGTAATTTAGCTACGATCGGCGGCGTGAGAGGCGAGGTAGAATCTTGGTTGCCAATTCTTGAGATAGATAAGCTATATCGGTTGGGCCAGCTTTCTGAAGAGGATCCAGGTAAAGCGGCTGATCATCGCCAAGAATTGCGCTCGATCACGAAGAACCTAGCGGGGTCGCTCGGACTAGAAAAGGAGGCCCAGGGTATAGCCCGACTGGTGGCATCACATACTATTGATTTTCGACAGTCAATTGACGAAGTGGACGATAATGTGGAGGCAGATGGAAAGAGCAAGACTCTCGATGACTCTTAAATTGTTGTCGGTGCTCCTCTTGCGGCGTCATCTGCCTGAATCAGCGCATCCATCATTTGTTCTATTATTAGCGATCTTGCCAGTTGATCCTTTCTTGATAGATCTATCAGTTCGTCAGGATCTTCGCCTAAATTAAACAGTTGCTCTTCGAGTTTTGAGTTACGTGTGTAACGGTGTGTTTTTGTGACAAGGGTCCTGGTTTTAGCTGGTATTGGAGTTAATCGCGCTGTAACGGTTGCGATATCATCCTCGATCAGTATGCAGTCTCTAACAGACTCTTTCTCTCCGGATAGTATCGGGACCAAAGGCTCTCCTTGGATTCCTTCATAAAATGGTAGTTCGCAAAGTTCGGGCAAAGTAGCACCAATGTCGATGCTGCTCGCTAGTTCATTGATTGTTTGCGGCTTTATCCCTGGTGCACTGATTGTCAGAGGGACCTGTAACGTGCCTCGGTAATGCATGAAGCCCTTTAAGAACAACCCGTGGTCTCCCATCATATCGCCGTGATCGCTCGTGAAGACTATTATTGTGTTCTCGAGTTGCCGGGTATCCTCTAATGACTGGAGTATTTTGCCGATCCCGTTATCAACCATCTCGATCATGCCATAGGTCGCCGCGATCGCCTCTCCCAGTAGCCCGTCGCTTCCGAAACCGCAAGGTGCTACCCAGTCGCGTTGATCTTTAGGGTGTATGGATTGAAAGTTTTGGAGGTGCCCAGGTGCGCTCTCTAAATTATCGCTACGAGAATGAGGCAGCGGCATTTCGCTGGGTTTGTACTTTTCAAACCAATCCCCAGGAGGAGTCATCGGGTGATGTGGATCGGGGAAAGATGACCAGATTAGCCATGGTTCGTTGTCGTCGGATTTTGCTTTGATGTGATCGATGGTCCTCTCGGTGACAAAGGTTGTAGAGTGATAATCTTCAGGGTAAGGGGGCTGATAGATTTGCCACCAGTGGTCTGATCGCTTATTTCCGGGCGCCTTTCTATTGTAGTCGACCACCAAATCGTTTTGGTTAGCGCCTCGGTCCAAGGCCCACAGGAGGTGATGTCCGCTGACCCTGGCACCATGGTCAATCGCTAATTCGATTTTCTCGAAGCCATAAAAATCCTCTATCTCAGGAGAATCGTGATCAAGGTATCGCTCAAAGTTTTCGATTTCGTTCCAACCTTCTGCGTAAGGCTCCTTAAAGGCGCCTTCACCTCTAAAAGGGATGACTGAGTTTCTGCTCGCGCCGTGCTGAATGTGAGATTTACCGATTAAAGTGGTCGAATAGAGGGCCTTTTTAAATTGGCGAACGAATGTGTTGCTGTTCCAATTCAAACTTCGGTCATTAAATATAACCCCGTGCGCAGTAGGCATTCTGCCCGTGAGTATCGAGCACCGGTTGGGCATGCAGACCGGGTTTGAGACCCAGGTGTTTTTGAATACAGCACTGCGCTTAGCGAGCTGGTCTAGGTTAGGAGTATTGACAATTTGGTTGCCCATAAAGCCAAGATGATCGGCTCGTTGCTGATCGGTAATAATCACCAAGACATTTGGTTTCTCAGATTTTGGCTCACTCATACTGTTACCCATTGTCTTTAAGAGCGTCTTTGAATAATACACGCTTAACTTTTACGGGGCTTAAGGTATTTTTGGATAGGTTCTCAAATTTCGCTATAGTATTTTCTAGATTTTTCGACTTTGGAGAAGGTGATGTCAGCAATACCCAAGGGAGGGTTAGTCGCTGTTACGGGCAGTGCGGGTTTTATTGGAGGATGGGTGGTAAAGCTTTTGCTGGATAAGGGCTACCGCGTGAGGGCGTGTGTCAGAGATGCGACCAACGAAGATCGTGTGGGCTTTCTCAAAGAGATGGCTGGTTTTGCCAGTGGTCGTTTGACCCTACATTCCGCAGACTTAGATCAGGAAGGTTGTTTTGATGAAATATTCAATGGCTGTAATGGGGTTTGTCACGTTTCTCATGTCAGCGATTATAATGATCAGGATTATGTGGCTAGAACCTGTGCGAACGTAATAAATAGCGTCAACAGATCCGAGTCTGTTACCCGGGTAGTTGTCACATCGAGCATTGCAGCGGTGATATCAGAAATGGATCTACAAGAACTGGTCAGGCGGCCGGTCTTTTATGAGGATCGATACCCGGATGAGCAAAATCCCAAGCGAACGCCTGAAAAAGGTCAGGGTTACTCTATGGGCAAGATTGTTGCTCAGAGAGCTTTTGCTGATGCGGCTGCCGAGAGCGGTAACTGGGAGGCCATTACCTGTTGTCCGGCTGATAATGTGGGTCCTATTTTGTCCGCTCATCAAAAGGACTATGGTCCCTGGCAGCACAACATCGAAATGATGTTGTTAGGTAAGTACTATCAAAATGGGGTGTATCGACCTTGGATGACGGTTGACGTTCGTGATGATGCAGAATGCCATATTCGTTTGTTAGAGAGCGTTCAAGTTAGTAATGGCGAGCGCTATATAGCCTGGTCTACTGACACTAGAAATGTGGAAGACGTTTGTTCGAGCATTGATCGATTGTTGCCTGAGTTGGAGTTTGATATTCCCGAGGTTACTGATTCTTTTCCAGAACACATACAAGCGCGGGAACAAGAATTCAGAAAAATCTGGGCAGGCTGTGAATTGAGAAATGATCGAATTAAGGCGGTCACTGGTATGGAGTTTCGCTCTTTAGATTTATCAATTCGAGACTGTGTTGAATCGTTAATTGCTGTGGCAGGTATCAAGCCGAAACGAAGGGCTTAATAAGATCCTTTTAAAAGGCTTTGCGGCTATTGATGGATTCGTCCCATCGGCGATCGGAGAGATACCGGATTGCTGCTTGTGTGGAAGCCGGAGTGCCTAACCTGACAAGCCCCTCCGCGGCGACTGCAGCCGCGTAACCATTTTTATCCAGTAGCAAGTCTGTCAGGAGTTCTTCTAACTGGGGGTGGTGCCTTGGGTAATTGGTTGCGTTCAGTAAGAGGAACGCTGCATTAAGTCTGATCTGATCTTGGGCAGTCCAACCTCTTTGAACCAGCGGCACCAGCCAATCGCTATTTTCCCTTTTAATCACGCTTTTTATGGTTTGATAGCAAGCATTGGTTAAATGAGTTGTTTTGAAAGCGAGGGTATCAAGCACTTGTCTTACAACTTGCTGGTGTTTGCTACCCAGTAGTCCAATAAGCGCTGACACTATGGTTTTGGGACTTTCAGTGATTTCCCCAATAGCGAATACGGCGTTGATTTGTAACCATGGATCCTCGCTTGATAACAATGAAAATAAAGGATCAAGTGCTTCTTCTCCAATGGCAGCGAGTTGGTATGTCTCGTCTTCCATGACTATTGCTCGTTCGTTCCACCGCTTAGGGAAACCCCTAGTGTCGTCTCTAGGTACCGGGTTATTGTCTTTGTCCCGGACAAGAACTCTTTCGTGTTTGTTTTGTCCTTTTTTCCGCCATAGCCGATTCAGGATCTCGGAAAGGTTTTCCGGACCATTTCTCGAATAAATATCCATTATTCTTTGAGAAGCGGTTGTACTACCTGTAGGGCCGTTAGCCTTAGCTGCATCTGTTTTTTTCGCTTGGGTAGTTCCCAGCAACCATTGCCAGATGTATAGCCAAGCTGGTGTATGGTCTGATGAAACCAGTTTGTTTTCTGGCATGATCCAATTAGGGTTTTGGTGGTTCCAACTTGGTTTATTCGGTATTTCCGTTCTAGCGAAAACAAATTTCAGCATGTGCCTATCCTGCTCAGTTTGATTCGGATAGCCGGCATGAACCATATCGAAATGAACCAAAATAAATGTGCCGGCCTCGACGAAATCTGGAAAAAAGATATCTTCAACCTCTGCAGGATTCGAATTTAGATAGCTGCCAGGTACTAATCGCGTTGGGCCCATTGCTCGTGGGGTATCGTGAGGGAAGTAAAAACCGATTAAAAATTTTGGTAAGTGATGTCGTGCCCTCGCGAGAGGGCTCTGGGCGTCTTGGTGCCATCCGGATCCTGCCGTTGATCCTTGGCCCATTTTCGGGGCGTTGCTTTTTGCATTTACATCATTTGGCACTTCATCTACTGGTGTGCTTCTGTGCAAGGCTCGATGTGGATGGAGGTAGTAATTGGGACCCGCTAAGGAAACTAAAGCCCCATGGATAATTGGACTTCGCAATACCTCGTGTGTCAGGGGTACCCGTGAAATCAGATTGTTTCCGTGCCAAGACTCATTCTGCGAGCTATAGGTTAACAACGAGTGGATGTCGCGGTGAACCGACTTGTCTATTTCGGGCTTGAGAACGAGCATACCGTTGACGATGAAGGACCTGACCTGTTCATCGCTTAAGAGCACAGGTGGTCTATCCACTGGATTTTTCCGAATTATGACTGATAGCGCCTTTGCAAACCTGAGCGATAACCTCATTTCGACGCATGAAGGGAAGCGAAAAGGGAGGGTTGTAGCGCGCCCATAGAACTGGCCCGCAGATTTGATATTCGGTTTTTTTGATCGTCTTAACGAGGATTTCTTTGTGTTTGATAAACTTGGACTCTCTCCAGGATCCTGAATATTGGATAGCCGCCATTAGTCTGGATTCTACTTTTTCCTGGAATACCTGATTTGACTGGGGTTCAGGCATGCCTTGAGCTAAAAGCAGTTCAGGCATCACAAAGGAGACCGCCCAGCCTTTTTCAGTTGGACTTTGGATTACTGGGGCTGTCATGGCTATTTTTTGTTTTTCCTGATTATTACCGCTGATATAGTTGAAAAGATCTCCAAATGCTGAGTATCCGGCGCGACTAAAGCCGCTATCCACGTTGACGGTGGCGAGCAGGTGCTCTGAATACGAACGTATTTCTACGTTGTCTACCTTGGTCAATAATCGATAGCTTAGGGTTTCTATGCCCCATGCTAACGAGCACGTAAGTTGAGTAAGGGCTACAAACAATAGAATTTTCAATATTGATTTAGATCTCAAATTTTTGACCTTCGTAATTTAAAGGTGAGGGTGGGCATTATAGTCGTTCATCGGTTTTCGGTGTAAAAATTCGCTCGCCCGCTGATCTGGCTTTAGAATAAGTAGAGATAAATACCGGATATTCTAAGGTGGACGTCACACATATTCTTGAAGGGCTGAATGACCCGCAACGCGAGGCGGTTTCATCGCAAATGAGCAACACCCTGATTTTGGCTGGGGCTGGTAGTGGTAAAACTCGCGTGCTGGTTCACCGTATTGCATGGTTAGTCGAGGTGGAAAGGATCTCTCCTCAGGCTGTCCTGGCTGTTACATTTACTAATAAAGCGGCGACTGAGATGCGATCGCGAATTGAGGAGCTTTTGAGTGTCTCGACGAGAAGTATGTGGGTTGGCACCTTCCATGGATTGGCACACAGACTGCTGCGCATGCACTGGGAAGAGGCAGGACTCCCGCAAAACTTTCAGATAATAGACGCAGATGACCAGGTCAGACTGATCAAGAGAATTTTAAAAAACTTAGATCTTGATGAGAAGAAATGGCCTGCTCGACAAGCGGCGTGGTTCATTAATGAACAAAAAGATGAGGGTCGACGGTGCAAAGATGTTGAGGCGGGTGATGATCTGTTCCAAATTACGCATAAACGTATTTACCAAGAATATGAAGAAGCCTGTTTTAGAGGTGGTCTAGCCGACTTTGCTGAATTATTGCTCAGAAGTTATGAGCTGTGGTTAGAACACCCTCAACTGCTTGAGCACTACCGATCAAGATTTAAGAGCGTCCTGGTTGATGAGTTTCAAGACACCAACACCATTCAATATGCTTGGCTAAAACTTTTGAGCCAGCAAGCCTCTAATGTGATGGTCGTAGGAGATGATGATCAATCTATTTATGGATGGAGGGGAGCTCGTATAGAGAACATTCATCAGTTCAGTAAGGATTTCGAGGCAGTTCGAACCATTCGGCTAGAACAAAATTATCGTTCTACCCAAAATATCCTGAGTGCAGCAAACGCGTTGATCAACAACAATAGTGATCGCTTAGGAAAAGAGTTATGGAGCGATGGTGATCTGGGTGATCTTATTAAAGTTTACTCTGGTTATAACGACATCGATGAGGCTCGTTTTATAGTAGAACGAAGCCAGCAATGGATTGATGGGGGTGGTGGTCCAGATGAAATTGCTGTCTTGTATCGCTCTAACGCTCAGTCCAGGGTAATTGAAGAAGCCTTGTTAAGAGCTAATATTCCATATCGTATTTACGGCGGACAGCGGTTTTTTGAACGAGCGGAAGTTAAGAACGCCCTGGCTTATATGAGGTTGATGCTCGATAAAGACTCGGACACTGCTTTTGAAAGAGCGGTTAATACGCCACCTAGGGGAATAGGCGATAAGACCTTACAGGTAGTTCGGGACGTTGCCAGGGGAAACGGAGTTTCGCTTTGGGAAGCGTCTTTAGAAAGTTTGGAAGGGGGGATTTTGACCTCGAGAGCTGCAAATTCGGTAAAGGGATTCTTAGACCTGGTCCTTTCGATGTCAAAAGATACTGAGGAACTGCCATTGCATGAACTCGCGCAGCACTGTGTCGTGGCGAGCGGCTTGATAGATTATCACAGCCAGGAGAAAGGCGAACGAGGCTTGGCTCGGAAAGAAAATCTGGAGGAGTTGATCTCTGCTTGCCATCAGTTTGATGGTGAGCTTGTATTCCCTCTCGAAGACAGTGATAACGCGGGTGTTGGATTACTCCAAGAATTTTTGGACCAAGTGTCACTCGATTCAGGTGAGCGCCAAAATGTGGATGGACCGTGTTTGCAGATGATGACTCTCCATTCAGCGAAAGGGCTGGAATTTCCGTTGGTTTTCCTGGGAGGGTTGGAAGAGGGCTTGTTTCCTCATCAAATGGCCTCAGATGAGCCAGGCCGTATGGAAGAGGAGCGGCGCTTGGCGTACGTCGGTATTACCAGGGCCATGAAGGAGCTCTATCTAACTTACGCTGAGACCAGAAGACTACATGGACAGGATAGCTTCAACAGGCCAAGTCGATTTTTGCTCGAAATACCGAAAGACCTGTTATCTGAAGTGAGGCTCGGCGGTGAAATTGAACGCGATGTAGCTGGCGGTTTTGGACAAACTAATTCCGAGTCGAATGGACTCGGTCTAGGAATGGGTCAGCGAGTCTCGCACCAAAAGTATGGGGAGGGTGTTGTCCTGCAGTTTGAAGGCTCGGGCGACAGGGCCAAGGTTGAAGTCAATTTTTCGGGAGCCGGCTCAAAATGGTTAATGGTTTCATATGCAAATCTAGAGACTCTAGACTAAGCTGATTGTTAGGAGGTAACTATGGGTAAGCTACTACAGGGATTTTTCTTTTTCGGGCTATTTCTAACTATGGGTTGTGGGGGGGGGCAAGAAAATACACAGGGCGCAGGGGGGGTTACCGATTCCGATGTTTTCAAGTGGAAATTGATCACGACTTGGCCGAAAAACCTGCCGGGTCTAGGCGCTGCCCCTGAAAGATTGGCTGAAAAACTAAGGCAAATGAGCAATGGCCGTCTAGATATCAAGGTATACGGTTCAGGTGAGTTGGTGGGGGCTTTCGAGGTTTTTGACTCGGTATCACAGGGCGCCGCAGAGATGGGACATGGTGCTGCCTACTATTGGGTTGGCAAAGCGGCGGTTGCTCCGATGTTTGCAACCGTCCCTTTCGGGATGAACGCTCAAGAAATGAATAGCTGGTTGCATTATGGCGGAGGCATCGAGCTATGGAGGGAGCTTTACGCACGTTTTAATTTGGTGCCTTTTGCCGCGGGTAATAGCGGAGTGCAAATGGCGGGTTGGTTCAATAAGGAAATCCGCTCTTTAGAAGACATTAAAGGACTCAAGATGAGGATTCCTGGGTTCGGAGGCGAAGTATTGCAGCGTGCTGGAGGCATCCCTGTCTCGCTTCCGGGTAGTGAAGTTTATACTGCGTTGCAGACGGGAGTAATTGACGCTACCGAGTGGGTTGGACCATATAATGACCTCGCTTTTGCTCTGCATACGGTTGCTAAATATTACTATTATCCCGGTTGGCACGAACCAGGCCCGACTCTTGAGTTGATCGTGAACCGTGAGGCGTATGAGTCTTTGCCTAGTGACTTGCAGGTCATGATTGAAGTGGCTAGCCGCGCGATAAATGATGACATGCTGAGTGAGTTTACGGCTCGGAATAATGCATCGTTAGAAACCCTTATTACGGAACACGGAGTGGAGCTTCGTCCTCTGCCAAGCGACGTTGTTCAAAAGTTTAGGGCTCTAGCTCAACAGGTGGTTGAAGAGGCCTCGAAAGAAGACGAGTTATCGCAGCGAATATACTCGTCTTATATGGAGTTTTTAAATGACGTTAAAGGCTACCACGCGATTAGTGAGCAAGCCTATTTGAATGCAAGGTGAGATGTTGGAGCTGAAAAGTACAGAATTTGAAGTCGATGAAGAAGGTATCGCTACAATTTGGTTGAGTCGTCCAAAGAGGATGAACGCTTGGACAGGACGTATGCATACCGAATATCGTTACTTGCTTAGCAGGGCTGAGCAAGACCAAGGAGTAAGGGGTATTGTTGTGACGGGTCGAGGGAAGGGTTTTTGCGTTGGCGGTGATTCGGCTGCCCTGACAGGCCATATCAAAAAAGGGGGTTATGACTCTGGAACCAGTGATGAAATCGAGTGGCCCGGCT
>CAJWGQ010000078.1 GCA_913041025.1 uncultured Gammaproteobacteria bacterium
AAAGTTAAAAAAATGATTGGTAAAAAACAAAAAGTATTATCTACTTTTGAGCGTCAGAAGTTACAGAGAGATCGGAAGAAATAGCGTGGGTATGTTCAACATTAGGAGGCGAAACAATTTTCACATCTGCACAAATCTTTGCCATTTCTCCAACAAAAATAGTACCTTCTCTAATCCTCTTACCACAGGTAGCCAATCTCTGAAGCTCATAAGTAAGTCTGGATGATGCTAAAGAAGCCTCATACATTTCGACTTGTCTTTCTAATCCCTTGCGGCAAAGCTTCTGGTATCTAAAAGACAATGGAATACTTAGCGTTGCAGTTATGCCGCCATTTAAACTTGTATTAGACTCTTGCATCCCTGTTCTTACTGATTCTGTTCTAATTATTTTTGTTGGCTCATCTGGTTCTCCATCTCCTATATCATTCCCATCTGCATCAATAGCACCCACTATATCTTTCGTAGAATAGATTGGCCTAGAATAATACGGTTGATATGGCGATCCAAAGCTATTGGTATGACTGAGGAACGGCGATATATTTAATGTCATACCTTGACAAACTTGATTTGCCCCAAGTTGATATTGGAACTGCCTCGAAGGAACGACCTGCACCGCTTGATTAACAACTGACCCGCTAGATTGACTCGATGTGTTAATACTTTGTGCGAAGGATTTAACAGGTAGAGTAATAAATAAAAAAGCTAAGTAGAGATGCTTCATTGAAAAGTACTCGTCGAGTCACTAATACTTTCTATGGTTTGTTCTTCTATTATTTTTGTCATAGATTTTATCCCTGGAGTTTCAAGTGTTTCATAGTAACTAAAGGATGCACCTTCACTAACTATTGAGTACTGAGGCTTGGTTGATAGATCTGGCATAACGTAAGTAGTAGCGACTCCTGATACTGTTCCTGGTGTTTTAACGAACCCTGAAGGTGCAATATTTGTTGTTGATGGTTTGACGTTGACCCCACCAACTGTCAGGCTATACCCTGTCCTGAATTCGTAAATAGTCAAGTCCCGATTTATAACACTTTTAGTTTCAGTGTGATTATTTAAAACTCCCTGCTGAAAATTTGGCACTATCTTTTCTGCCCTAACTTGTGGGGCAAAAATAATAAATAGAAGCGCAATCTTAGTCCACTTTAATTTCATTTATGATCTGACCAACGGCAACGGTATTTTCTGATCCTGCTGTAATCGTGATAGCGGTATCAGTTATCGTTCCAGCGAGCGAGCCTGCTGTGCCTGCTTTTGTGGTCACAATATCAGAAAAATTTGGCGTGCTTCCTGTAGTAACTGCGCTAGTTGGGACAACATCTCCTGTTGTTAGAGAACTAGAAAAACTGAAAGCCGCACCAGGAACATCTTGAGTTACTGCAATTACTCCTGGGGTATAAATACCTGAGCTAACTGTTCCAGCACTGACAGTATTAGCCGTCGTGCCATCGGTTGTATCTACCCCTGACCCAGAAATTGCGAACGATGTCCCGATACGTTTGGCGTGTGATGCTGCGGCTCCCACAGAAAGAGAAGTTGATTTAGAAATCGTATGCTGCAAATTTGCTTGTGCTGCTGGTGCAACTAATAGGAAAAGAATTAGTAGTCGTTTCATGTTGTCTCCAAGCGACCACTAATAGGGTCAATAGGGCGTTTTGTGATTGGATCGATCTTAGGTTTGTCAACCTTAAGCTCGACATCATGCACAAGTCTTATAACAGTTTCCGCACCGTTGTTGCTACTTCCACTACCATTCTGGCCTTCCCCATTTTCCCTTTTCTTCTTTTTGCTCATACCTCCTATCGAAATACCATAACTAGCTAATAAATTGCCCAAAAGCCCCGCCGAATAAGTTGCATCGATTCTCTGCTCTGGAATCTCCAGGCCGAACATTTTTGGGGGCAATTTTATGTATGCAAGAGAAATTATTGCTAAGCACCAAAGGGTAAGAGATGCACGAATAAAATTTGAGATATAGAACATGATCATCTCCTGGTATTCAGGAGTATCGTCATCTTCCTCGATAACTTTTACTTCTTTTTCTTTTGGTGGGGCGGTTGTTGCCATGAGCGAAACTTTGCATGGGTGCAGACTTAGTCTAGTATCAAATTGTTCTGCATCAATGCAGTCATGCAAAATGACGCTGACAATCTTGCCAAACTTCAATCCCTAACGATTGAAACAGTTATTGATCGTATTGAAAAAGGCGCTGTAGATAAAGAAGGAAATTATCAACCTGTCAGTAATGACGATCTCAGATTAGCGGCTCAATTACTTAAACAAAACAACATTACCGCCAATCTTGCCGAAGGAGATAGTGCCAAGTTAAAAGCACAAATGGCTAAGAAATTAGATTTTTCTACAGTCAGACAAAAGTTAGAAAAAAATATTGCATCACCTTCATCGTCTTGAAGGTACTTATTGCTTGTGAATACAGTGGTAGAACTAGATCTGCTTTTGAAGCTTTAAATAAAGGCCATGAAGTATGGTCTTGCGATTTATTAGATACAGACATCCCTGGTAATCATTACAAAGGAGATGTTAGAGATATTTTATACAGTCAAAAATGGGATTTAATGATTGCCCACCCCAGTTGTCAGCACCTAGCCGTCAGTGGTAGCAGGCATTTTCATCGAAAGAGAAAAGAACAAAAAGAATCTCTTGATTTTGTTCGATTATTAATGGACGCACCTATTGATAGATGGTGCATAGAAAACCCTATAAGTGTCATCAGTTCTGCTATTAGACCACCAGATTGCATAATCCAACCTTGGGAACATGGTCATGGAGAGACAAAATCAACGTGTCTATGGTTAAAGAATTTACCTAAATTAAGACCTACAAATATTGTTGAAGGAAGGGAACCTAAAATACACATGATGGCCCCTAGTCCTGATCGCTGGAAGAAGAGGTCATTAACTTATGAGGGAGTAGCTTTAGCTTTTGCTAGTCAGTATGGAGATGAATCAAAACTACCTCCTGTAACTGAACAGTTGTCACTTCTTACCGCTTAATACCACCGTAAGCACCTGAGCTTGGTTGTGGTTTAAATCCACATGCTAAATCATCTAAACTTGCACCAGTTTCATCAAACCAAGCATCTCTAATTAGATCATCTAACTCTTCCTGACGTTCTCTTTTTTGTCTGACTTGATCTTGTGCAGCAGCTTCCGTAAAAAACTTAATTCCTAAACTTAAAGCATCGATTTTATCGTCAAATAACAAACTTCCCCTATCGGTGGTTATGCGGCTCATTCCATAAAGCAAAGATCTTTGATGCCCTGATTCTGGATCACGTTCAGCCGTTGCATAATCCTTTTTGATTACATCTGTGGAGACAACCATTCGATGTTGTTGAATTAACGGCGCAAGAGTATCAACAATTCTTCTTTCCTTTTGGATGCTGACTCTAACTTCTTCGATTCCAACAGGATAAATTTTATTCATTACTGGCTGTAATAAAGCTGTAAACATGCCATCACCCATATTTGATTCAGCGACGACTTGAGTTACATTCCATTTTTTTGCAACTTTTGCTAATAGTTGTAAAACCTCAACTTCATATCCTCTTGTCGTACCACCACTTTCTAAAACAAAGAAATTACCATTGAGTTCTGCTATGCAGGCCCAAGCTAATTCGTCGCTGCCTCGGCCTGAAGGATCCACAGCGAGAACACAACGCCACTCATCTTTCGTTGGTATCCACCCGTTAACAGCCGCAGGACGGTGGTAATAACGATCAGCCCCCATTCCTACACAAATCAAATTCTGTATCCTTAAATCGGGGCTATTGCCCCATATCGCAATTTCAGGTAAAGCCTTCCCATCTAAATCCATCACGATCAAATCACTTAATCGAATTGGATAACGATCAAGAGTACTTAAACGACAATTCAACTGAAACTGCAATTGAACTGCTGATCTTGTCATCCTTGTTTCACGCTTTAGCAATTCCTCATGCCCAAAACGTTCAGGATCAGTAGGATCACCAGCTACTTCTGGATTACCCTCAACAGTCGATGCAATATCAGGTGCTAAGAATCCTTCATAACAATCCCATTGCTCAGAATCTTTAGGATCAGGAAACCTCGCAGGCCAAAAACGAATAGCGTAACTCCTCTCCCTCACTAGCTTTAGATAAAGTGAACTCTCAAGGTGGGGCGTTCCTAAGTATCTAATTTGCCTTGGAAAAATCTGTTTCTTTCCTCCCATCGTGTAATCCCTTTTGCCATTCGGATCAAACCCAGGATCATCTGGTTTAATGATTGCCTCTAATTCCGTTACCGCTTGCGCTAATCTTTCTTGCTTTAACGGTGTAATTGAATTATTTAAAGTCTCAATGTCATCTGGCAAAGCCAAAGTACAACGCTTTCCTGTTAATGATGGTGACAATATTCCAACTGTCCTAACACTTGGACTTTGATCAATAACAGCAGGCCCAACATCAAATGCTTTAAAACTTGATCTTCCATCTGGTCTTGGTTCCAAGCATCTCAAAATATCAACATCCCGAATACATCTAGCCATAAATGTCGCTACCTCCTCTGCTTTTTCAGCAGTTGCAGCAGGAATCAATATCTTTTCAGTAAATGGGTCATGCCTTAATCGCCACAAAGCATAAGCACCACTTTCAAATGATTTCCCCAAACCACGATACGCAGTTGTAATGCAACGATCTGGCCCGTTCTCTAACCATTCCGCTACAGATAACTGCCTTAACGTCGGAGTATCAGCCAACCCCAATTCCCTTAATAAGTAACAAAGGAAATTTTTAAAAGGCCATAATTCTTCGGGTAATGGTTCCCAATTCATAAACAAAGCCCCCCTATCTTTTTAGTGACAGAGAGGCTTTGCCAACAACCACCAACCAAAATGGCTGGCAGGCTTCCCAGTACCACCTGGAAAAGCATTTTCATTCTAACCCTCATCCACACTATCGTCCTCTTCCTCCTCTTTAACTTCTTCCACCACTTTCTTTACAACTCCATCCTTCGCTGCCTTCGCTTTCTCATATTCAGCAACAGGTACATCACTACCATATCGCTGAATTCCTAACCTCATCCTTTCTTCATTTGATACATACATGGGTGCAATCCTTTAATTCTTTTACTCACTATATTTCACAAATCGTTTATTGCCTCCTCAAATTGACTTTGTAAATATCCTCTCCTCTTAACACCCCCCACACTCGCAAAATGTGGATTCAATAAAAAGTAAACATCCCCACTTCTTTTCTCCCTCACCCTCACAACTAACAACTCCTTCTTTAACCTCCCTAACGACATAACACACACAGAATCTTTTATATTCAATTTCCTCGCTAATGCCCTTGCAGTTAACCTCACTCTCCCCGTCCTCCAGTTCATTTCACTAATTAACCCCACATATACAGCCATATCCCTTAACTCCAATCTCCTCTCACTTATTAACCCAAATACATTCTCAAATTCTTCTTGGTGAAGCATAACAAAATTCTCGAATCCATTAGACTGCATTAGTCAGACCTCCTTGCCTTCTGACGAGTCCCCTAACCCTAGGGTCACTCCTGATTGGTGTTTGCGAAACGGCCCAGTCAGGGGAGGGGATCTTATATGTGTAAAGTGAATCATACATCAACACACCTGCATTTCAACTCCTTCCTCATTTATCTACTTCTACTTGCACTATGATCTCTATACTGGTAACAATAAAAACGTAGGTCAGTCCCCACCTACTAACAGCAGAAAAACAATACATCCTATTCTCCTCACACACAAAAAATCTGACTCAGGGTTCGCATAATGCCCTGGGTCTTTTTTTTTCCATTTTTTACCTCGCATTTTGTGATGGGTACTCTTACAGCGCTTGGCGCTAATACCCCCATAGCCCCCTTTAAAAAATCATAGAAAAATAAAAAAAAGATCAAAAGAATCAATAAAAAATGGCTAAGGGGGGAGGGGGGCTATATCTATCTAGTGACTGACTGAATTAACACAAGACTAACAATCCGATGTGCGGCTGAAAGAGGGGTGAGGTGTGGTCATGGTGAGGTGTGAAGGGATGCAGAACAGGTGAGAGAGAGTGATAGTTGTTACAGATAGAGAGTTTGCCCAAAAGCATTATGTTGCCACTTGTGGTCATTCATGGTAATAATAAGAACACTGCACAACACCAGTGCAGAACAACAACCACCAACGATCTATCAAGTCTTATGGCTACTAAAGAAAGGACTAAGAAGGCAGCAAAGCCAACACCAGAAGAAAAGCTATGTAGTGAATTAATTGAGTTAATGGAAAAGGGAAAGAATCCGTGGCGAAAGGAATGGGTTAGCAAGAATGATGGAAGGCATCAAAATTTAATTACAGGGAACTTTTATCATGGTGGCAATGTGGCATTGCTTGAGATGTACGCAATGGCAAGGGACTATGAAGAGTCTTTGTGGTTGGGAGGGAATCAGGGAATTAAAGCAGGTCTAACGATTAAGAAAGGAAGTAAAGCGGTTTATATAACTAGACCTCAACTAAATGCAAGAGAGATAGAGGGCAAGGATGGAAAGCCAAAGCTAGACAATAATGGAAACCCTGAAATTGCAGCATGGACTAGCTACAAGCCTTGTCCTGTTTTCCATGTTTCTTGCTTTGAAGGTGAAGCACTTGAGGGAATGATAAAGAAAGCACTAGGAGAAGAACAGGTCAGGAATGAGGAACCAAAGCGCCTAGAGGACTGTGAAAATGCTGCTAAGGCATATCACAAGCAAGAAGAGATTGAGACTGTTTGGATAGGTTCTAGAGCTTGTTACAAGCCTTCTAGAGATCAAATCAACATGCCTGAGAGAAGGTTATTTGATAACTCTGAGGCTTTATATGCAACATGGTTTCATGAGATGGTTCATTCAACAGGCCATGAATCAAGGCTTAAGAGATTAAAGCCTGCAAGCTTTGGTTCAAGTGAATATGCCAAAGAAGAATTAGTTGCAGAGTTAGGCGCTTTTCTTATCTGTCATAGGTTACAAATCAGTTCTAATACAACTAACCATGCTGCTTATTTAAACAGTTGGATTAGTTCACTTAGACAAGATCCTAAGTACTTAATGAAAGCACTAGGAAAGGCTACAAGCGCAGTAAATAGAATCTTAGGAAGTGAGGTTAAATAAATGACTAAAGAATTCAGGGTTACTTATACGGCACAGATCACAAAGGAAATAACCTTTGAGACTGAAGAAGAAATGCAAGAGTGGCTTGATGGTGAACGAGCCTCTTGTGATCTGGACTTGACCTTAGAAGAGGGCAAGTGGTCAGACGGACAAACCTATTACAGCGAGGGCAGATAAATGTATAAACATCACAACCCAAACCTAGCTAAACCTTTATTAAAAGAATTGCTAGAAAAGTTGGGATCTAATTGGTCTAATTATTCTTATTCAAATAATCTATGTGCTTCTATTGGCTATGAGTACAAGGAGAATAAGCACATCATTATTCTTCTACCAAATAGTTCAAAGCATGATATTGATAATGAAAAGTTTAGTGATTTTAGTGTTCAGTTAGATAACAGTTCAACTGGAGAAAGTAAAATCATTAAAACTTTTTATTCAATAGATCAAGTTATTTCTTATGTAAACCAATTCCTAAAGGAGGCTAAGTAAATGTCTAGCGATTCAACCAAGCCAACATTTGAAGAGTACATCTCTGATTATCAAATTGTTAGCGCTGACAATGTTGATCTACTTGATGAGTGCGGCATAAGCGAAGACATGCTTACAGAAGAAACAATCTTTGTAATGGTCTTCAATAAGGGTGGATTTATTGAATGTACTTCTTATGGTCTTTTCTATTTAATTTTAGGAAGCGCACAATATGAAGACAGAGATTGGAAGAACATTGTGCGTCATCTTTATGAGTGGTGTGAAGGCGAATACTTTTAAGCCTTAGATATTAATTAATCTATCCTTGAAGCCTTCTTAAATAGTGGGCTTCATGGATGGCTTAAATGTCATCTATTCAACAACTACCAACCGTTTAAAATGTACTTTGATCGCTTCGACATCTGTTCGGCATATTGGACTTATGCCAATGATTACCATGAAGGACAGTTTAGTTCTATTTATAAAATATTTGGTCGATTGAATAACCTTAGGTTTATTTCAAGTGCTTGTTTTGTTGGTTATGAAGATCTAAGTGAAAATGGAAAAGAAATATATAATAGTTTAGTAGAAAGAAAACATTTATCAGGTGAATAACACTACTAAAGAAAAGATTTATCTAGCTCAAAAGCGAATAGATGAACTAACCAAACTTATTAATTTTTGGAAGATTAATTCTAATGAAAAACAATCAACTTAGGATGGAAGAAATTAACCATCCTGAACCATCTAGAGAAGAGATTTATGCGGCTCAGGAGGACGCATGGTTTCATCATCTAACTGACCAATACCCAGAACCATTAAAGGAGGTGAACTAATGAGTAAATTTCTTTCTTTTGAAACTGAGAATCAATGGATTAAAAGTGATTCTTATGACCCTGACTTTGAATATTTTCGAGGAGGTGATTACGGTTGTATGTGGCTTTATCGTGATAAAAAAACTGATAGAGGATATTGGATGAAAGATGGTTTATTTATGTCAGCGCCTTTGTTTAAATATGGGACACCTGACTTAGATCACGTTGATTATTTATCTAACTGGGAAGATTTTGAGACAATAAATTTTTCCAATTTAATTGAAATTTTAGAAAAACTTGTAAAACAACAGGAGGTCAAATGACTAAAGATAAAATAGATTTCGATGATCTTGGCTACGAGGGAGTAAGGTTAAAGCTTGCCGAAACACTGCGTAGCGGTGGGCGAGAGGCACTCGCAGCCGAAGTTAGCGATGAACTGCTTGACCAATTTGGCCTTGTGGCGCGATGGGATGACATGGCTGACAAATTGATCGATCGTTACAATGGCATAGCCAGCCGCGTCGTCATGTACCTCGCAAAACCCTCGATCCTGAAAAACCCAAAAAACCTTGAAAAGTGGGGTGAAATAGCCCGCGCCGTCCAGGCTGCTTGAATTCGGCATTCGCGGGTTTGGGTCAAAAAATAATATGGGCCGTAAACTCGAAATTGTAGTTTACATCCCCACGTGGGCCCTGCCACTGCTGGCGGCCCTGCTGTGGATTAGATTACGGGCCGACAGAATGAATGGCCTCCTTCGCTTTAAGGGTGAAACTTACTCTCATCATTTTTGTCTTCGTCTATCAATACTATTGGGTATTCAAATCCGCTACTACGCCGGTACTGGTCTCAATACCAGGGGTTATTTTAGCTATGTCGGCTTCAACGATATTTTAACCGGTCTATTTTTCGGATGGCGCTTACACAGCTTAAATGTCTACCGGTTCGCAACATCAGAAGATCTAACAACCCCGATTGAGGAAGCCTCAGACATTAGAGAATAAACACCGTTTGCTAACGTGAACGATTATACCCTCGCCTCCTTCCCAACACGGTTTATCTACTTCTCATAGTCTATAAAGGAGATTGCCATGGGACCGCTTAAGGGTGTGAAAGTCGTCGAATTTGCGGGTATCGGGCCCGGACCGTTTTGCTGCATGTTGTTAGCAGATATGGGTGCGGACGTACTTCGCATCGACCGAGCCGTAAATGTCGGTAACGATATTTCCGAACCGAAATACAACAACCTGTTGCGCGGCAGAAAAAACATTGCGCTCGACCTTAAGCACCCAGATGGCGTGGAAGCCGCCCTCAAACTTTGTGATAAGGCCGATATCATTATTGAAGGTTTTCGCCCGGGCGTCATGGAACGGCTGGGCCTTGGCCCCGATGTAATCTTTGAACGTAATAAGAAAGTTGTCTACGGCAGGATGACGGGTTGGGGCCAGGACGGTCCGATCGCGAAAACTCCAGGACATGACATAAACTACATTGCGCTAACGGGGGCACTTTATGCCATTGGATCTAAAGAAAACGGCCCTGTTCCGCCTTTGAATTTGGTTGGCGACTTCGGTGGTGGCGCGCTTTACATGGCCATGGGTGCACTCGCTGCCTATATTGAAGCGCAAAAATCCGGCAGTGGACAGGTCGTCGACACCTCAATGGTGGAAGGCGCCGCCTCACTAATGACCGCCGTTTACGGCATGCTCGCAGACGGCCGCTATCTCGAAGAGCGAGAGACAAATCGGCTAGACGGTGGCTGCCATCACTACAATGTTTATGAAACCATTGATGGTGAGCATATTTGCATAGGCTCAAATGAGCCGCAATTCTATGCGGAAATGCTAAAAACCATCGGGCTTGATCAAACCAATTTACCGGAGCAAACCGACCGAAAGTACTGGCCGGAAATGACCGAGCGTCTCGCGGCGATCTTTAAGACTAAAACACGAGAGGAATGGACCGATATCATGGAGCAGAAGGAAATCTGCTATGCACCGGTTCTGCGCCCAAGTGAAGCCATTAACCATCACCATAATGTCGCGCGAGACACATTCATCGAAGTTGATGGCTTTCCTCAACCAGGCCCAGCGCCAAAATTTTCTCGAACCGAAAGCAAAACGCCAATGGGCTGCGCCTTCGCGGGAGAACATACCGAGGAAGCGCTTGGAGAGTGGGGATTTGCCGCTGCCGATATAGCTGCACTGACCGCGTCCGGTGCAGCAAAGCAACGCTAAGATTGCGGCAAAAATTTCGGCTAATCGAAACTAACCATGATGGGAATAGAAAACTATATTTATTTTGGGATAGGAAGCTAAACTCATTTTTACAGCGTGTTGCATCGATCAACGTCACACTTATGAATGGGACACATTAAGCGACCGAGTATCTCGAAGACAAAGTACCAACAGCCAGCCAAGCCCAACGATGTCTTACTTCCAACAAGTTTTTGATGCGGAAGAAATCGCCGATGGTATTGCGGAATGGGCATCAATTGAGAGCCCCAGTTTCGACGCTGCCGCAGTAAATCGGATGATGGATCACGTCGAACGCACTATGTCGGCGATGGGTGCCGCAATTGAGCGGACGCCCGGCACCGACCAGTATGGCGACGTTTTGCGGGCACGCTTCCATTGGGGCGATGGGCCCGGCATACTCATCTTAGGGCATCTGGACACAGTCCACCTAGTTGGCACACTTTCAAAAAGCCTCAGCATCGCCCGCGACGGCGACAAACTGTTCGGACCCGGTGTACTCGATATGAAGGGCGGGATGTATTTGGCAGTTCATGCCATCTCGAAAATCATTGAACGACAAGTGCACCTCGGCCTGCCAGTGACGTTCATGTTCATCCCAGACGAAGAGGTTGGCAGCCCATCTACCAAAGCCCTCATCGAATTAGAGGCAAAAACACACCGGTATGTTCTCGTGCCGGAGCCAGGCAAACCGGATAAGTTCGTAACCGGACGCCATGCTTTCCTGCGCTATAAACTCCATACCTATGGACAGCCAGCACATGCCGGTGTCGCCAAGGGCGTTGGGCAAAGCGCAATCAGCGCTATGGCACAGCTTATCACCGAAATCGAGGATTTCAGCGACTTAGAACGCGAGATGACCTTCCGGGTCGGGGTGATCGAAGGCGGCAATTTCGTCAATGTCATTCCAACCGAATGCCATGCCGAAGTTCTTTGTGTTGCGCCGACGACGGAGGCTTTCGCCGAAGTGCAGGCAATAATGGAAAACCTCGCTTCTCCAGAACCAAACGTCCGCCTCAAAGTCGAACTTGGACCAATCCGGCCCCTTTTCACCATGCACGAAGCAACCAAAGAACTATTCGAAGTGGCTCAACGTGTCGCCCGCGATATCGGCCTCGACCTCGGCCACGGTCAGTTCGGTGGTGGCAGCGATGGTAATTTTACCGGCGCGCTCGGCATTCCAACTCTGGATGGGCTCGGAGTTTGTGGTGATGGCGTTCACACCAAGCAGGAACACCTCTTAGTTTCATCCCTAGAACCACGCGCCCGTCTCTTCGCAGGCCTCGTCGAAGAGCTGTCAAAACGGAATAGGTAACCACATATGGAAACCTACGAACATATTGACGTAAAGCCTATCACGATGAATATCGGCGCGGAAATTTCTGGGGTAGATTTACGCAAACCGAACCCAGAAACCGCGAAGGAAATCAAACAGACGCTTATCGACCGCAAAGTGCTCGTGTTTCGCGATCAGGAGCTAACATCCCATCAGTACAAGGACTTCATGCGATTGTTTGGTAATCCAGTAAAAGAAGATATCGTTAT
>CAJWGQ010000079.1 GCA_913041025.1 uncultured Gammaproteobacteria bacterium
TCGGATTTGTGTACTTAGATTTATATTTAATGTCTGTTTCATCAATAGCTATTTTTAATTCTTAGATGGGTTTACAGTTTGGTTGCTCACCCCTTATAAATGCGCCATATCGCTTTTATCTCTGAGGATTTGGTCATGTTTTAAATCAAATAGTTGTCCCCTAAATATACACTTTTCACTTTTTTGTTGTTCAAGATTTCTTCAATGTCTCCGTTTGCAATTATAGTGCCTTCGTTCACTATATATGCGCGATCACAAATATCTAGTGTTTCTCTAACGTTATGATCGGTGATCAAAATACCGATGTCTCGTTTTCTTAAAAAATCAATCTGAGTTTTGATGTCACCTAATGAGATTGGGTCTATTCCTGCAAAAGGTTCGTCAAGAAGAATAAATTTTGGGTCGCTTGTAAGCGTTCTTGCTATCTCTAATCGGCGTCTCTCACCACCACTGAGGTTTCTCCCTAAAACGCTCTTGATTTCTATGAGCCCAAATTCTTCTAATAATCTATGGCACAGATCGTGTTTTTGTTCTCGGTTCAGATCATTTCTGTACTCAATCAGGGCTTTCAAATTATCTTGCGTACTTAGCTCTCGAAAAACGCTCGGTTCTTGTGGTAGGTAAGTTAGTCCTGACAGCGATCGCGAGTGCATTGCTAGGCTAGTAATGTCTTCTGAATCAAGGAAAATTTCCCCTGAATCTGCTTGGATTAAGCCGGCTAAAATGCCGAAGCAGGTTGATTTTCCTGCTCCATTTGGACCGAGCAGTCCTACTATTTCGTCGCTTTGCATTGCTAAACTAATATTACTTATAGCGACTGTGTGGCCATATCTTTTAGTTAGATTGTTAGCGTTCAAAAAGTGTTTGACCATAATGATACGAACTGCCTTTATAGAGATTTCATAACCAGTCGAACCGGGTCTTCTCCCCCTGCACTTCTGGCAGAAATTTCTTGGCTAGCGATGTTGTAGCTTATAGAAGTTGCTTCTAAAGTATCACGGTTTCTCTTGACGATCGCATTCCCTCTAAAGATTAAAATCTGATCTAGTCCTTCGTAGATGATTTCTGTCGCAGTTGCCAAGATGTTAGATTTGCTTTTTAGCAAAGTTCCCTGAAAAGAACTAGGGTTGCCAACCATCGAAATATGCGTAGCTTCGCCTTCTCTGTATGAAATTATTAATTTTTCTCCTGTTATTAGGAAGCGTTCATGTACTAGCTTGACGTTACCAAGATAGGTTGCCGTTTCGAGACTTTTGCTTATGACTGCTGATTTACTGGATATCACGAATTCAGGCGGCAGATCTTCTCCATAGATGTGGCTCAGAAAACCTAGTAGAAGTACTATTGATAATGAGAAACGTACGATCATTTGCCGGAGTATAGAGTTCTGAAAGTTAGCGTTCTCCAATTTGCTGGCTCCGGATTTTGGTTTCTACATATTGAGTTGAACTGGATTGCAGCCTCATTTCTCCGCGACTTAAATCAATGGAGAGCTTGCCGGCTCTAGTTGAATTGTTGCTTGAGTTTAACGTGACAGATGAAAGAGTTTCGGCATATTGTTTCTGAGGTAAAAGGATAAAATTATCACTCTGTATTTCTACGAGTTGACCTTCAGCTGTGCGCCTGGATATAACAACGTCTCCTGAGAGTTCGATACGTTGTTCGGAAACGCCGTCTCGGTTGGAGTCGCTTTTAGATACGGTGCCAAGCTGAGATTTGATCAACCATAGGGTTCCTGGGGGGTTTTCTAACCTTACTTTAGGGTTCTTTAGATGACTTTGGCCGCTTAAGGTATCTTGTTTTAGACTGGTTGCTTCAATTTCTAAATCTAGATTCCCCTCTTGAGAGAAACTATCTAATTTCACATTAGATAGAGAAATTGCAGGCCGCTTGTTCTCTGAAATTTCATTGATTTCACTGGAAGAGATGCTTGGGTTTATAGTGTAAAGAAGTATGAACAAACCGATCTTTGAGAATGGAGTGGCAGAGTTCATTGTTTTTCACTGTTCAATAATTCACAGACTTCCAGCATGATGCCTTCTCCTCCTTTGCGTTCAGTTACGAAATCTGCCTCTTGAATGACCTTTGGGTGTCCATCTCTAACTGTAATTTTTAAGGTCACACAGTTGTGTCTAAAGAGAGTCAAATCCTGAAGGTCGTCTCCAATGGCGCATATGTTTTTAGAAGGGAAACCATTTTTGATCAGTTCATCTAGGGCTTTTCCTTTGTCGCTGATATTCTCGCACAAATGTTTTATACCTAGTTCTTTTGCTCTTAGTTGGTTTGCCACCGATTCTCGCCCGCTGATAAGAGCAAATTCTATTCCTTTGTTTTGTAATCTAACGATACTGGAGCCATCTTTAACATTAAAACTTTTGAATTCGATCCCAGAGCTCGAGTAGATGATTTCACCGTTAGTGAGAACTCCATCGATATCTGAAACGATGCTGGTAATATTTGAGCAAATTCTATTTAAATGTATTCTGTTCATTCTCTATGATGTCTTTCTTTATCCGAACTGGTCGAAGAATATGAAAAATAGGTGCGTTAGGAAATAGCAAAGAAGTTTGTGTTCTTGAATGATTTGCTTAAAAGAAAAGTATTAGTTCAGATGAAGTTCTGGAAACAATGATTCCCTTTGTCTCTCTATTGGCAGAATTGGGGTTCTTAATTGAATACGCTATCGGCATAGCTCGGCATTTGTGTAATGGGGTAGAAAATGATTGAAGAAGAAATCAAGAAGAGAATACTAGACGGTATTCCTGGTTGCCTAGTTAATGTTGTGGTTTCCGGCAATAGAGCCGAAATTAAAGTAGTCAGCGAAAGTTTTGAAGAAATGAATCGGGTTCAGCGGGACCAAGCGATTTACAAATTCGTAAAAGATTATATTTCAGAGGGTACACTGCATGCAGTTACCGTCATGGCTACAACACGATAATTCATTAGACGATGGATAAACTGATTATCGAGGGAGGTAGGCCTTTAACAGGCGTGGTTAGCGTTTCTGGGGCCAAAAATTCAGTTTTACCTATCTTAGCGGCAACGATTTTAGCAGAAGGACCTGTCCAATTAGATAACGTGCCTGATCTGAAAGATGTCTCCACGATGGCTATGTTACTAAAAGAAATGGGAGCGCGTACCAGCTCCTCAGAAGATGATGAATATATAGTGGACGCGTCAAACCTGTCTTCATTTACAGCGCCCTATGAGCTAGTAAAGACAATGAGAGCTTCTTTTTTGGTGTTGGGCCCACTTTTGGCGAAGTATGGGGAGGCTGAGGTTTCTTTGCCCGGTGGATGCGCTATAGGAGCGAGGCCCGTCAATTTGCATCTAAAAGGCTTGGAAGCTATGGGCGCGAAAATACAGGTTGAATCCGGATATGTTAAGGCAAGCGCTCCTAGAGGATTGAAGGGCGCCGAAATCTATCTTGAGATGGCTTCGGTCGGTGCTACTGAGAATTTGATCATGGCAGCTGCTTTAGCTGAAGGAAAAACTGTTATTCAGAAT
This sequence comes from uncultured Gammaproteobacteria bacterium, assembly GCA_913041025.1. Next base: position 3,508 of record CAJWGQ010000079.1, read on the forward strand.
GCAGCAGAAGAGCCTGAGATTATCGATTTAATAACCTTTCTTATCAAGATGGGGGCGAAAATTGCAGGAGCTGGAACTTCGGTAATTGAGATCGAAGGGGTCGGTAAATTAAGATCGATTGCTCACAGAATAATAGGTGACCGGGTTGAAGCCGGTACTTTTTTAATTGCAGGTGCAGCTCTTGGGGGGGAAATTGAAGTCCAAGGCTTTGATCCAAACCACTTGACTATTGTTCTAGAGAAATTAGAAATGTCGGGAGCAAATTTAGAAATCTCAAAAGACTCGGTTAAGTTATGCATGGGCCTTTCAAGACCAGAGCCGGTTGATGTCGAGACTGGAGTTTATCCAGGGTTCCCAACGGATATGCAAGCGCAGTACATGGTTTTAAACTGCATTGCTTCTGGTAAGTCGGTTATCCAAGAGCGCATATTTGAGAATCGTTTTTTGCATGTGCAAGAACTGAGTCGGTTAGGAGCTGATATCAAATTGCGGGGCAACTCTACAGCAGTTGTTACAGGAGTTAATAAATTGACTGGAGCTCAGGTAATGGCGACCGATCTGCGAGCATCATCAAGTTTGGTTATTGCAGCATTGCTGGCACAAGGTAAAACACTAATCGATAGGATATATCACATAGATCGGGGGTATGAGGCGATAGAGCGAAAAATTAGAGCTTTAGGTGGTGTTATAGAGCGTGTGTCGTGAAAAGATTATTGAAGATCGAAAGCCTTAGCTCCCTCAGTTACTATACACCGTTTAGCATGGGTGTTTGAAAATGGCGCTGGTTATCGCTTTGAATAAGGGCAGAATATTTAAAGAAGTTTTGCCGATTCTAAAGGAGTGTAATGTGGTGCTGGGGGAAGACCCCAACGACTCTAGAAGGCTAGTTTTTGATTCTGTTGATCAATTTTATAAAATTATTGTGGTAAGGGGCGCTGATGTGCCCGCATACGTGGAAAATGGGATAGCTGATATAGGGATTACGGGTAAGGATACAATTCTCGAATGCAATAGTTCGCTCGGTTTTTATGAATTGCTCGATTTGCAGATCGGAATATGCAGGATTTCTGTTGCTGGTTTGGCTGGGAAAGCAGAGCCAGAACTAGGCTTGAGGGTTGCTACTAAGTTTCCGAAAATTGCCAGGGGCCATTATGAAAGGGTTGGCAAAGAAATATCACTGATAAAGTTATCTGGCGCGCTTGAGATAGCCCCTCTGCTGGGGCTTGCAGATGTCATAGTAGATATAGTGGAAAGCGGCAACACTCTAAGAGCGAATGGCCTAGAGGAAAAAATGAAATTGGTGGATATATCAGCTCGGCTGATAGCTAACCGAGCTTCCATGAAAACCAAATATTCCGAGATTCAAAATTTAACTAAAGGATTGAGTCAAGTTTTGGGTTTGTCATCGTGAGGAAATTATTTACGGGTAGCGATAGCTTCCAGGCCGATTTAGATGAACTGCGTTCTCTTCAATTGTTGGAAGACCAGGAACTCGATGGGAAAGTTGGCAAAATTCTTCGGGATATTCGTTTGAAGGGAGACGTGGCCGTTTTGGCTTATGTCAAGGAATTTGAGCACTTAGACCTTGATTCCGGATCGGATTTGAGGATAGACCCGGAACTGTTGGCAACCAGCTGGGAAAAGATCTCAGAGAAAGAGCGTAACGCGCTATCGCTTGCGATAGAGAGAATAGAAACTTTTCATAATCACCAAATTGAATCGTCTTGGTCGTATAAAGACGAACAAAATAACTTGCTCGGACAACAAATAGCGCCAATAAATCGGGTGGGGGTATACATTCCAGGCGGAAAGGCTAGTTATCCTTCTACTGCGCTTATGACTGTGATACCTGCAAAGGTGGCTGGAGTGAAAGAGATAGCTGTCGCGACTCCATTGATGGGGCAGCATCACAATGACTTACTTTTTGCCGCTCTCTTTAAGCTTGGAATAGAAGAAATTTATGGATTTGGTGGTGCGCAATCAATTGGGGCTCTGGCCTTTGGAACTGAGAGCATAAAGAGAGTTGATAAAATCGTTGGCCCCGGGGGTCTGTACGTTACCGCGGCCAAAAGAAAGGTTTTTGGTTTTGTCGGTATTGACTCAATTGCGGGGCCTACAGAGCTTGTCATCTTTGCAGATTCTGGAGCCCCTTTAGATTGGTTAGTTTTGGACTTCTTGTCTCAAGCTGAGCATGACCCTTCAGCGCAAAGTATTCTAATTTCACAAGATCGGGAATACATCGATAAGTTTGTCGCGAGAGTTTATGAGGTGTTTCCCAAGTTAAGTAGACAAGAAATAATTGGCCAATCCCTAGAAGCTCGGAGTGCGGTTATTCAGGTTAGTAGTGATGAACAAGCGATTGACATAATTAACAAAATAGCTCCCGAACATTTACAGTTGTGCGTTGAGCGGGCTGATGAATATCTTGATCAAATCCAGAATGCAGGTGCAATTTTTTGTGGCAATTACTCCACAGAATCCTTTGGAGACTACCTCGCAGGACCATCTCATGTCTTGCCCACGTTTGGAAGCGCACGATTTTCTTCTCCTTTGGGCGTTTATGATTTTGTGAAAAAAAGCTCGGTTGTGGAAATATCGCAAGAAGGAGCAAGCTTGCTAAGCGAGCCTGCTTCGATAATCGCTAATAGTGAAGGTCTAGAGGCCCACGCGCTAGCCTCCAGAATTAGGGGGCCAGACTTCAATTCAAATATTTTTAAACAATTAAACTAATGGAATTAGCCTTTTAGTCGGAAGACTCCCAGCTTTGAAAAATACTCCGATAGATAAGTACTCTGCGTTAGTCGATTCGGGTCGATTACTGTCCGATTCTGGACAAAAAGAAGCGATTGAGTGCTTAAACGAACTATATCTAGAGTTGACGAGGGTGAGTTGGAAACAGAACTTAAGACCATTGAAGCGATACTTTCCCAACCCCTTTACCGCCAAGAACGAAAACACTGTCAGAGGTGTGTATCTTTGTGGTGGTGTGGGCAGGGGCAAAACGATGCTAATGGATATGTTTTATAGTTGCTTACCGCAGGGCATGGGACAGCGATATCATTTTCATCGCTTTATGCGAAGGGTACATGAGGAATTAACCAGTAGGCGTGGAACAAAAGATCCTATCAAGGATATAGCGGAACAGTTCGCTCTAGAAACGAAAGTCATCTGTTTCGATGAATTTTACGTATCTGATATAGCTGATGCCATGATTTTGGGCGAGCTGCTAAAGTGGCTTTTCGATCGCGAGGTAATTTTAGTTGCTACTTCTAACTCTGAGCCAAAGAACTTATATCCGAATGGGCTGCAGAGGTCGAAATTCCTCCCCGCGATTGATTTGCTATATAAACACACTAATTTGTTTTTAGTCCTGAGTGATCAAGACTTCCGCTTAAGAGCATTGAGTGATGCTAACGTCTACTACTCTCCAGTATGTGAAGATAGCCAAAAGTTAATGTTGGAATCTTTTCAATCTCTCGCGGATGGGGAAGTAAAAGTAGGAGAAAAAATCAGAGTATTGGGCAGAAACATCAGCACAGTTAGAGAATCAGCTGATTTGGCATGGTTCGACTTTTCAGAACTATGCGAGGGGCCAAGATCTCAGAATGACTTCATTGAGTTATCGAAGATTTACCAGACGGTATTTCTAAGTGGAGTGCCTATATTAAATCAGCGCCATGAAAGTGCGGCAAGGCGTTTTATAAGCTTGGTCGATGAGTTCTATGATCGTGGTGTTAAGTTGATAATTGAAGCGGAAGCCTCACCCGAGGAGCTCTATAGAGGCGGACAGTTAACTTTTGAGTTTCGCAGAACAGAAAGTAGACTACTTGAAATGCAAAGTTTGGAATATCTTTCAAAAGAACATCACTAATTTTTATCTAGGCTGCTAAATCTAGGTTGAAAATAAAGATTTGCTCTAATATGATTCGCGGTCCTTAGGGCGGTTGGTTCATCTAGCATCGAGCCAGCTGGTCTGCAAACAGCGTCATTGAATCGAGGTAATAATGAAAACCGTTAGTCTTCGAAAAGAAGATATTGAGAGATCATGGTGGTTAGTCGATGCCGATGGAAAAACATTAGGTAGGATAGCAACCGAGATAGCAACTCGATTACGAGGCAAACATAAACCAGAGTATACTCCGCATGTTGATGCTGGAGACTATGTCGTGGTCGTTAATGCCAACAAGGTAAACCTAACGGGAAACAAAGAGACCAAAAAGATTTACTGGCGACACACGGGATACCCTGGGGGCATCAAAAGTATAAATGCTGCTAAAATGAGGCAAAGTCACCCGGAGAGAATGATCGAAAAGGCAGTAAAGGGTATGTTACCCAGGAATGCTTTGGGTAGAGCTATGTATAGAAAGCTTAAAGTATATGCGGGCAGCGAACATCCACATGGAGCACAAACTCCTAGGGAAATGGATATTTGATATGAAAGAATATAGTTATGGCACAGGTCGTCGTAAAACATCTGCTGCGCGAGTGTTTATATCAAAGGGTACAGGTCAAATTAGTGTGAATGCGAAGTCACTCGAGGATTTTTTTGGAAGAGAAACCTCACGGATGGTGGTTCGCCAGCCGCTTGAGGTTGCCGGATTAACGGATAGTGTTGACCTTAAGGTGACCGTAAAGGGTGGCGGTAGTTCTGGCCAGGCGGGAGCTATAAGGCATGGCATAGCGAGAGCTTTAGTCGATTATAATGAGACTTTTCATGGCGCTATGCGGGAATCAGGGTTTCTGACTAGAGATGCCCGAGCAGTTGAAAGAAAGAAAGCTGGGTTAAGAAAAGCCAGGAAAAGACCTCAGTTTTCGAAGAGATAACCCACTAATATCTTCGGACTTCCCTATTCTTATGGTAGTATTGCCTCCACGTTGCGAACGCCGAAGTTGTTTGTTGTCAAACGTTGAAAACTTCGTTCAGTGGACATACAAACGGTAGTGCGTAAGTCAAAAGCAATAGTTGATTTTTTTGGAGTAGTGGAAATTTGAGTGACGGCGAGGCTAAAGCTGAGTTGGCAGTCGAGCAAGATGCGTCTCAACAAAAAGAAGAAGAGCGCGCTTCCTATTTGTCAGCAGAGGTTAATTTAGGTAGACGGTATTTCATAATCGGTGCGACCGGAGGAGTGGCCTCTGTCGGTGTTGTCGGGGCTGCAATCCCTTTTCTTCAGTACTGGCAGCCTAGCGCCAAGGCTAAGGCATTGGGAGCGCCAGTTAAAATAGATATAAGCAAACTCCGGCCTGGAGAAATATTGAGCCCGATTCTTTCCTATCGGGGCCAACCAGTGTTCGTAATATATAGGGACGCCGATTCTTTGGCGCTTTTGGAAGAACAAAGTGACCGACTAGCAGATCCAAACTCGGAAAATTCGGATCAGCCGGAATTCGCGATGAACCCTTATCGTTCAAGCCGACCAGAAATAGGTGTTTTTTTAGGACTTTGTACTCACCTGGGATGTTCGCCAAAGCATCAAGTGGCCAACATTTTTCCGGATTCTGAGCAAGGAGGGTTTTTTTGCCCTTGTCATGGCTCGGGGTTTGATCTCGCAGGGAGAGTCGCCGCTGGGGTGCCGGCGCCTACTAATTTGACCGTGCCCCCGTACCGCTTTTCCTCGGATACAGAAATTATTGTAGGTGAATTGGAGGCTGATGCCTGATGTCTATGGTGCAGAACGAGAGTAAATTAAAGAAGGGTTTGAGCAGTCTTATGGGATGGGTGGACGAAAGATTCCCCGCGACGGAAACCTTCGAGTACCATATGTCGCGTTATCCGGCGCCTAAGAATTTTAATTTTTTCTATTATTTTGGGGTGCTAGCGACGGTTGTGTTTGTTATGCAGATACTGACGGGCATTTGGCTCACGATGAATTACGTGTCAAGTGGTGAGGGGGCTTTCGCGTCTGTTGAATTCATTATGCGGGATGTGGAGTGGGGCTGGCTCATGAGATACATGCACTCAACAGGAGCTTCATTTTTCTTCATTGTCGTCTACTTGCACATGTATAGAGCCCTTATGTACGGATCATATCGAGGTCCCCGAGAGCTGCTCTGGTTGATTGGCATGGTGATATTTGTGGTTCTGATGGCTGAAGGCTTCGCGGGGTATCTATTGCCCTGGGGTAATATGTCGTACTGGGGTGCTCAGGTCATTCTCTCATTGGCCGGTGCTATTCCTATAATTGGCGAAGACATACTAATTTGGGTGAGGGGCGATTACCTGATCTCGGGTGCGACTCTTAGTCGAATGTTTGCGATACACGTCATTTTGATTCCTTTGGTTTTAGCCGCCTTAGTTTTCGTTCACATTGTTGCACTTCATCACGTGGGCTCAAATAACCCTGATGGCATCGAGATAAAGAAGACGAAAGATAAGGAAGGCATTCCACTTGATAGCGTGCCTTTTCACCCCTATTACACAGTTCATGACATACATGCGATCGTTATCTTTCTTTTTATTTTTTGTGCAGTGGTGTTTTTCGCTCCTGAGATGGGAGGCTTTTTCCTGGAAAAACCGAATTTTGTTGAAGCCAACCCTCTGGTTACTCCTGAGGTTATAGCTCCAGTTTGGTACTACACGCCTTATTACTCAATGTTAAGGGCGGTTACTTATCCTTTCTTGGGAATCGATGCCAAGCTTTGGGGTTTAATCGTTATGTTTGCGGCTATTCTGATCCCTGCCGCATTACCTTGGCTTGACAAGAGCCCTGTGAAGTCGATGCGGTATAAGGGAACAATATCCAGGGTAATGCTGGGTTTGCTAGTGGTGAGCTTTTTTGTGTTGGGTTATTTGGGTGTTAAATCTCCGACTTATGAAAGGACGTTGATGGCTCAGATAGGGACCTTGATTTATTTTTCTTATTTTGTGCTTATGCCTTGGTATACAAGGGTTGAGAAAACAAAACCTGAGCCCGAGCGAGTTACGGCATGATCAGAATTGCAATAAGGTTAGTAGCTGGCTGTGTTTTCTTGTTGTCGTCCGGCCCTATCTTCTCCGCTTCATCGATTTCATGGGATATGGAAGCATTTGAACCTGATATGAAGAATATTCCTTCTCTTCAAAATGGGTTTAAACTTTATAGTAACTATTGTCTGGGCTGCCATAGTCTTAAATATCAGCGATATGAGCGTACAGCTGACGACTTGTTAATCCCCCACGATTTATTGGAAGAGCATTTGATTTTTAGTGACCAAAAGAAAGGCGATTTGATGTCGACTGCCATGGATCCTGTAAAGGCGAAGGCCTGGTTTGGCGCTCCTCCTCCGGACTTAACAATGGTGGCCAGGGCTCGAGATTCTGAGTGGGTATATAACTATCTAAAGACTTTCTATGTTGACGAATCAAGACCTTTCGGAGTGAACAATAAAGTTTTTGAGAATGTTGGAATGCCAAATGTTTTGATGGAACTGCAGGGGATTCAGCGCCTTAATTGTGAGGCTCAAGTGTTAGATTGCCGGCAATTGATTGTAGAAACAGGGACCGGTTTATACAGCCAGAGCGAGTTCGATAAGGCTATCTATGATCTAACTAATTTTCTTCATTATGTGGGTGATCCCTCCCAAGAACAGCGTCGAAGCTTGGGGGTTTGGGTGTTAGCCTTTTTGGCCTTTCTAGGGATATTCACTTATCTGTTGAATCGCGAATATTGGAAAGACGTACACTAGATATACGGTTATTTTTTTTTGGGGAGCGAATGAGTTTAGTTACAAAAAGATCATCGATGACCTTGTTTTCGAAGACGACGGATCATTACTCGCATAGGGTTAGAATGGTCTTAGCTGAAAAGGGCGTGACCTTTGATGTTATTGACATTGATGCGAACAAGAAAAATGAGGATCTAGCTGAGGTTAATCCTTACCACTCAGTTCCCACCCTACTGGATAGAGAACTAGTTTTATATGAAGCCAATGTGATTATGGAATATCTTGATGAGCGCTTTCCTCATCCTCCTTTATTGCCGGTCTATCCGGTACAGAGGGCGCTCTCTAGGCTTTGGATTACACGCGTAGAGAACGAATGGAGCTCGAAGCTAGATATTTTGATGGCTGGAAAGGGCAGAGAGGCAGCGATTTCAAAAGCAAAAAAAGAATTGAGAGAGAGTATTATTACTATTTCACCGATATTTGGTGAAAAGCCATTTTTTATGAATGATGAGTTTTCGCTTGTTGACTGCTGCGTGGCTCCTCTTTTGTGGCGTTTAAAGCGAGTGGGAATTAGCTTGCCAGAGAAATCGACGAAACCTCTACAGAAGTACATGGAGAGAGTCTTTGAAAGAGACGCTTTTCAGGCGAGTTTGACCGAAGATGAGCTTGAGATGAATGAGTGACGCCTAAAAGACCGTATCTTCTTAAAGCTTTTCACTCCTGGCTTCTAGATAATGAAGAAACGCCTTATATATCAGTTGATGCTGAGGGGGATATTGGGACAGTCCCACAGTCTGCTGTTAAGGATGGCGTTGTCGTGCTCAATATATCTCCTGTCGCAGTAGAA
>CAJWGQ010000080.1 GCA_913041025.1 uncultured Gammaproteobacteria bacterium
GTGCTCGGTAGGAACCGGTCCACCCGTACTCGCGAGAACTCTCACACAATGCAATCGGCTGTCTCTCGCAGCAATCGAAACTCGAGGATCCAAAATATTCGCCCAGACTGGAGGCACCCCCGTAATGACCGTCAACCTTTCAGTGATAATTCGATCAATTAACGCATTAGGAAGGAAATGATCAATTAGTGTCAGTTGAGCACCTACATACACTGCTGAGATCAATTGATTGAGTCCCGCATCAAAGTTAAACGGGAGAAGCCCAGCAATATTGTCTTTTTGATTCAGCTTCGTGTAGCTAGAAACGATCCGCGCGCCATCCACCAGATTACGATGCGTAACAACGATCCCTTTCTGTCTGCCCGTCGATCCAGATGTGTAGAGCAGGGTTGCGACATCTTCCGGCCTGGGTTCTGGTAAAGGCATCCTCGAGTCTTGATAGTTGTCTAAGAGCCTCTTTAGATCAGGGTATTCGGATTGTTTGTTGGCCCGTACCGATATTACCTGGGCTTCGATGCCTTCCTTGATCTGCTTGATTCGATCGATTCTTTCTTGGTCGGCAAATAACAATTTGGCTCCGCTATCTTTTAAGCCATAGGCCATTTCCTCAGGGTTCCATAACGAATTCATAGCGACGGCTATCCCACCGATGGCCGTAGTTGCACAGAATGCAATTATCCATTCGGGAAAATTACGCATTGATATTGCAACTCTGTCCCCAGCCTTAATTCCGTATTCGGAGACCATCATGTTGGCAACTCTCGCGGACAAGTCATAAGATTCGCGATAGGTAAGTCGCTCGTCTTCGAAGACGATGAAGGTTTCATCGCTCAAGTTCTCTTCAAAAAGCTCTCTTAGTGTTTTCGGACCGTTTTTAAATAGTCGACATGGCCTATCAAAAACATGTCCGTCAGTCAGTTCATAGGGCTCCCCCTTGGCAGACAGTTTGGCTAACGCCTCGTCTCTCGATATTTCATTTGCCACTTTCAGACTCCTCCCCTCAGTCTTTACGAATTTAATCAGAGAATGCTTTTGTTTGATCTCTTATTTTGACTCGACAAAGTTTAGTTATAAATAAATGCAGTGGACGATTAAAACCTTTTACTTTTCACCCTTATATTCAGCAAAGGATTCCCAGTCAAGCTCGGATAACATTTTTGCATCCTTAGTGTATTTCCAATCGAAGTCTTGGAGAAACTCGTGTGGGCGCTCCATCGAAAGCTCTCCGACATGAATTTCTGGTTGGTCTGGATCAATAGAGTTTCCGTCTACCATCCCTAGTCCATAATAAGAACTATAGCCCATGAGTTTCTTCAGTTTTGGAGAGACGTTTTCTACGATTTCTCTTGGAACGGATAGATATTGATTCTCTTGCTGTCGCATCATTCCTCGACTGTAAAGGATACGAGATGCTAATCGCGTACCTGGCGCTGTGCGTTTGCCCCCAGAGTGAAGTAATCGGCTATCTGTGAGTACACAGGTGCCAGCTGGAGCCGTTAGAGCCAGCAATTGATTTTCAGCCATCTTTTCGAAAGCGACGCCCGGTCTTACTTTATTATTCCCTTTCGCGTCAATGTGTGACCCAGGCACAACATAAGTGCCCCCTTCTTCTAAACTGAAGTCCGAGTAGCACCAGATGATGAGACAGTAAAGGGGATAGGGAGGGTGCGGCAAAGGAACAAAGCCTTGGTCTTGATGCAGTTCCTGTCTTCCGCCTCCTTGATGAACAATCGAGCCATGCGCCGTTCCAAGGTAAAACCCTTTCCCAAGTACTTTTTCTAGCAAGACTTCCACCAGATTTGCTCGATGAGCCGCGTTTTCTTCCAGAGCGATTAACTCCCTGAAAACTTTACCTTTGGGTAACATGTTGAAAATTAATTGAGCCCGACCTTGATGACTCATGTGTGCTACGCCCGCATGTCTTTCGGCTTCAGCTTGATCGAGCATGCGATCGATCTGGGCTTGTATCTGCTCTTTGGTTATTGCGTTTTCCACGAGACAATAACCCCATTGCATAAAATCTGATTCCAACTGTGACATATTTGTCGTGGGCTTAGGGAGTTCTTCAAAATCGCCAGTTGAGCCGATCCTGTCCCGATCGTTAGTTAGGCCTGATAGTCTGGCATTAGAAAAGGGCTGTTCGTAATAAAGAATTTCACTAAGACGGGTTTCTGAGGCAGGGCTTTTTGGAGGCCTTTGATCAAGACTTCGTTTAAGTTGAGCAATTTCTGCTTCCAGCTCCAGTATCCTCTCCTTGGCAGACAAACTCGGCGCGGTAGTGGTAGTTGGAAGTTCTGGGTCCTGCATTGGTTCGCTTTGATAAATATAGTTTCCTTGATCTTACCAAACCTAAAGTATTCATCAAAAATGCCATGAGCTTACTGAATTGAAGCTCTTTAGGCATATGACGGTTTTTGTTTTAGAATGTTTCAGGAAGAGGTAAAAACTAATTGTTGGACAAAGATAGAGGCTCGTTAATATGAGTGAAGCAGTAGATTACAAATACGTTGGTAGCAGACCGATAAGGCCTGACGGGGTCGATAAAGTGACTGGAAGAGCTAATTTTGGTGCGGACGAAAATCTATCTGGAATGCTTTTTGGCAAGGTGGTTCGTAGCGAACATTCTCACGCGAGGATTCTATCGATAGATACGTCCGAGGCTGAAGCGATTCCAGGAGTTTTGTCTGTTATCACGGTAAAGGATTTTCCGGATCGCTCTGGTTTTAATGCGGGATTAAGGGCCTTTTCAGACAATGTGATCGCTCTGGACAAAGTGTTATATCACGGTCAAGCCATCGCTGCTGTGGCCGCAACTTCGTCTTATCTAGCTGAGCAAGCAGTCGATGCTGTCAAAGTTGAGTATGAAGTTTTGCCTGTCGTGACAGATATTCTAAAAGCGATGGATGAATCAGCACCGCTTTTGCATGAGGGGATGTACACTGATGGTTTGGATGAAAAACCAGAGAAACCTTCAAACGTCTCAAAAAGAATGGTCATTGCCAAAGGCAATGTGGAAGAAGGGTTTGCATCGGCAGATGAAGTCATAGAGCGTGAGTACACCACTGCTATGGTTCACCAGGGCTATATCGAGCCGCATGCTTGTACCGCCAACTACAATGAGAGTGGACAGGCCACTCTCTGGGTGTCTTCACAAGGACACTTTGATATTAGGAATATGACCAGCCGCACCTTGGGTATGGATATGGGAGATCTCAGGGTGATTCCTGCGGAGATTGGAGGAGGATTTGGCGGCAAAACTACCGTCTATCTGGAACCTCTAGCGTTGAAGCTTTCTGAAAAAAGTGGTCGTCCCGTTAAGATGGTAATGTCACGAGAAGAAGTATTCAGAGCGACCGGACCAGCCCCTGGAACGGTGAACACCGTCAAGATTGGCTGTAAGAAAGATGGCACGATTACAGCGATGTCTGCGAAACTGATCTATGAGTCAGGAGCTTATCCCGCAAGCCCATTAGGGCCGGGGTGCATGTGTGTCTTTGCGCCTTATGATGTGGAGAACATTCATATTGAGGGGTTTGAAGTAGTAGTTAATAAACCAAGGGTCGCAGCTTACAGGGCTCCGGGCGCGCCTCAGTCCGTCTACGCAGCAGAGTCAGTCCTCGACGAGTTGGCTGAAATTTTGGATATAGATCCCCTTGATTTCCGCATAAAGAACGCTGCGACCAAAGGAACGCAGTCTGCCTACGGACCCAAGTTTCAGGAAATTGGATTTCAAGAGTGCTTGGAAGCAGCGAAGAATCACCCCAATTACCAAACATCACTTAAAGCCAACCAAGGGCGCGGTGTTGCTGCTGGGTTCTGGTTCAACGCGGGTAATATGTCGACTGCTGAGGTCCATATTGTAGATAGTGGGATGGTCAAGATAGTAGAGGGAAGTCCCGACATCGGTGGAAGTCGCGCAGGAATGGCTCTCATGGCAGCTGAAACCCTGGGAGTTCCCTACGAGCAGATACGTGTCTTAGTTGCTGATACGGACAGCACGGGTTACAGCAGCACCACGGGAGGTAGCAGGACCACTTTTGCTACCGGTCTTGCGGTGATCCAGGCCTGTGAACAGGTCATTCTTGAGCTTAGAGGTCGGGCTGCTAAGACCTGGGGCGTAGATTTGGATCAAGTGGAATGGTCTGAGGGCACGGCGATTCCAGTTGCCGGGCTCAACATAGAGGCTGAGCCCATGAACTTGAAGCAACTAGCTAAAGTTGCGGCAAGAACGGGGGGGCCGATTTCGGGCATTGCCACATTGAATGCGCAGGGCGCTGGGCCCGCTTTCTCGGTTAATTTGACGGACGTAGAGGTAGATCGAGAAACCGGTAAGGTCGATGTACTGAGTTTTACGGCGATTCAGGATGCGGGTAAAGCCATTCACCCTTCTTACGTTGAAGGACAACTTCAGGGGGGTGCTGTGCAAGGTATTGGCTGGGCATTGAATGAAGAATTTGTATTCGATGAGCAGGGCAAGTTAGATAATCCAGGTTTTCTGGACTATCGGATTCCGGTAGCTTCTGATTTACCCATGATTGATACGCACATTGTAGAGGTGCCCAACCCTAATCATCCCTTCGGTGTTCGTGGTTGTGGTGAAACGCCTATTGTTGCGCCTTTGGCTGCGGTTGGAAATGCCGTGAATCGTGCCTTGGGTACACGAATCAGAGAGTTGCCGTTGTCTCCTACCCGGATACTAGAAGCGATCGACTGAGAGTGCCTTGCGGCTTTGGAGAGGTTGAGCACGCCGACGCTGCAACCTCTCGATCAACTTCAAATATCGTTTTTCTAGCTCTCTACGGTGGCGGATACTCGTTCGACTGCCGTTAAGTAGTCTTCCATAAACTCTCGAACCACGGTTCGTGTGTCTTGGATCGACTCTATCAACCCCACACCTTGCCCGACGAATGAAGTTGCTAGCTGCTTGGCACCCTCGTGACCACCTTCCGCAAGTTTAGTAACTTTCGCGAGAGGTGCTTCACTAACAAGTGATTGAAGTGGCATCGGCAGAGGCTCTGGTCCCTCGCCTGATTCCCAAGCATCCGTCCACGGTGATCGAAGCTGACGAGAATATTTTCCGGTTCTCGCCTTTGATCTTACCGTTTGCCTTGAATTGGCTTGAACGTATTTTTCTTTGATTATTTGCGAGGTTTCAGCCTCTGATGTTGCTAGCCACATGGAGCCGGTCCATGCGCCGTGAGCGCCCATGGCCATTGCAGCAGCCATTTGTCTGCCCTTGATAATTCCTCCAGCGGCGAGCACTGGAACTTTAGAGTCGGCGACCGCTTGGCATACCTCTGGTACGAGAACCATGGTTGATACCTCTCCGCAATGGCCGCCTGCTTCTGTCCCAGAGACGATTAATACATCAACGCCCGCTTCTACTTGTTTTACAGCATGCTCTTTTGCGCCCACTAAGGCACCAACCACAACGCCTCTTTCTTTACCCATTTCCAGCATATATTGGGGAGGAACTCCCAAGGCATTAACGATCAGTTTAATGGGGTGCGAAAACGCTACGTCAATAATGTTCGCAGCTTTGCCTTTCGTCAGAAATCCCCCAGCTGATCCGGTTTGTTTGTCGTAAACGTCAGCTGTATCAATGTTGTGTTGTGCCAGTATCCCAGTCGCAAATCTTCTATGATCTTCGGGGACCATGCCGAGGATTTCGCCGGGTGAGTCATTCGCATCTGTGACTGCCATGCTTGTAGGGGCAATAAGATCTACTCCGTAGGGCATTCCATCGATATGCTCATCTATCCAGTTGAGTTCTATCTCTAAAGATTCAGCGTTATGTCCAGCAGCGCCCAAAACGCCAAAGCCTCCGGCCTTACTAACTTCGACCACTACGTCTCTGCAATGGGTAAATGCTACCAATGGAAAATCGACACCGAGTAAGTCGCATATAGGTGATTTCATGTTTTTCCTCCCTGAAAAAATAAGATTTAGTGTTTTCTGTTTCCGGACAATATAGCATCGAATCATGAAAAGCAGGAAGTGAGAAGAGACGAATGTTCTCTAGACTCCATGAGTTTATTTTTAAGATGACATCGAAATATTTTCTATAACTTCGTTATCATCGACTATCCTACTTGTGCTTAGGATTTGTGAATGGATTCCCCAAAAATTAATTTTGGTATACAGGTTCGTACTCAAGGTCCGCAGTCGACTCAGAAGACGATACTGGATTGTGCGAAAATGGCGGAGGAGGTTGGATTTGAAGAGCTCTATGTCGTGGATCATATTGCGATTCCTCCTGACGATGTCGAAGGATCTGATGGTCGCTATCTAGACCCTTTGAGTGTATTAAATTATTTAGCTGGGCAGACGCAAGAGATCGCTTTGTGCACTGGTGTTCTTGTATTGCCTTACAGGCCTATTCTTCCGACGGCAAAAGTTGTTGCTACTTTGCAGGAACTGTCTGGTAATCGTCTGAAACTTGGATTGGGAGTTGGTTGGATGAACCCCGAATTTAAAGCTCTGGGGATAGACAGATCAAAAAGAGGCCGACTGTTCAATGACGGGTTGGAATTTTTGAATCGGGCGTTCTCAAGCGATTGTATTGCTGAGAATGGTCAGGATTTTATGTTCCTCCCTCGACCCTTGCGGCCCCCGCTTCTTATTGGCGGCACACCAGAGTACGCGTTTGATCGGGCAGTCACTTATGGGGATGGTTGGATTCCCATGGCTGGCAAAAACCTTGAAAAATTTAGAGCTCCAGTTGCGCAACTGAGAGAGCGATTCTTTGAATCAGGCAAGGGCGAGCCCGAGGTCGCGGTTTTTACGAGGTTAGCCTTTGAAGAAGACGCGAGGATTTCTGATCAAATAGAACAAATGATTGATATCGGGGTGACCACTATCATCCACGGCGGTGTCCGTTATCGGGATTCCAATGAATTTTTCGATATTGCTAGTGCGATAGCGGGAGCTCGACTCAAATAGTTTTTTGTCCAACTGCCTTCGAAGTTGGTTGCTTTAGCGCGAATGCTGCAGTACTCGATCGCGGGTTCGTTGTCTTGTCGAAATAATTCATCAAACTTGTAAAAAATGCTAATATTGCAACTTCTTGGATTGGATTCACCGATCTAGCTCGTTTAAGTCGTTTAAAGCAAATTTAGAAATGGTTAAAAAAATATTACTACCAGTGCTGATTCTCGTCTTTTTTTCTGCGGTTGCCGTGGCCATGTATATGGCGCGACCAAAGCCAGAGAAAGTGGCCATAGAGCCTCCCAGTTTTTTTGTTGAGGTGGCGGAGGCGAGAAAGACCCTAGTAGATTTCAAGGTGGAGTCTCAAGGTTCCGTTGTACCCAGAACAGAAACGACCTTGATTGCCGAAGCGTCTGGTCAAATTATTGAAGTATCTAATGCATTTGTCGGCGGAGGGTTTTTTACAAAGGGCGATGTATTGATTCGTATTGATCCTAGAAATTATTCGGCGGCAGTAAAGAGAGCAAAAGCGAATGTCGCGCGAGCTGCGACTCAACTTGCTACTGAGAGTGCGATGGCTGGTTACGCTCGAGATGACTGGAAGCGACTTAGAGACGTGAGTCCGGGTGTCGCCCCTGCCTCTGATTTGACTCTCCGCAAGCCACAGCTGCAAGAAGCGCTCGCGTCGCTTCAATCGGCTGAAGCAGACTTAGAAAAAGCCGAAGGAGACTTAGACCGTACCGTTATAAGGGCCCCTTATAACGGGATGGTGAGACAAAAAATAGCGGATGTAGGACAATATGTTAATACTGGTTCGCAGTTAGCTGTCACTTTTGCTGTCGATAAGGCCGAGGTCCGCTTACCGGTTACGCAGCAGGATCTTCAGTATCTGGATATAGCTAAACTTCGTCGTGGTGATCCGATTCCTGTCATTTTGAAGGCTGATTTGGGCGGCGGAAGTTTTACGTGGGAAGCGCTTGTGACTAGGACGAGCGGCGTTTTTGATCCTCAAAGCCGGGTACTCTATCTCGTTGCCGAAGTGATGGATCCCTATGACACGGCAGGGACCGGGCAGATACCCTTACTGATGGGAACTTTTGTTGCGGCAGAGATTGCCGGTAGACCTGGCGGAGAGTTGTTTAAGATTCCGAGGCACTCAATGCCTCGAGGCAGTACCATTTGGTTAGTAGATGAAGAATCTCGAATTCACCCGAGGGAGGTGTCTGTTGTGCGCAGAGATAACGAATTCGTTTATGTCGCCGAAGGCCTTGAGAGCGGTGATCAATACTGCCTTACTCCCATCGCTCAGCCTTTGCCTGGCATGAAGGTGCGTTTAAGTGGATAACGCGTCAGGTCAGCCCAAGGAACAAATTTCCGGGTTGATCGGGTGGTTCGCCCAGAATCACGTTGCGGCCAATTTGATGATGGTTGTGGTGATTTGCCTTGGGCTTTATGCCATAGCAAACGTGAAGAAAGAAAGTTTTCCACCTTTTGAATTTGATCGGATCACGGTCTCTGTTCCTTATCCGGGTGCCGGTCCTGAAGAGGTCGAAGAGGGAATCGTTGTCAAGATCGAAGAGGCGCTCGACTCAGTAGAGGGAATTCGAAAACTCACCAGTCGATCGCAAGAGGGAATGGGTAGGGTTGATATCGATGTCGAAGAGTCTTACGAGCTTTCTGAGATAACAGATGAGGTGAAGCTTGCTGTCGATAGTATTTCGACATTTCCTGGAGAGGCGGAAAGACCGATCATTTCCAAGCTCAACAAGACCAAAGGCGCGCTAATGGTTTCGATCTCCGGGGATCTTGATGAGGTCGCGATGAAGTCTCTGGCGGAAGATGTGCGCGACGAAATAATTTCTTTGCCTGAAGTGACTTTTGCAGAGGTGAATGGCGGTAGGCCTTTTGAAATAGCCATCGAGATTGATGAGCTGACGCTAAGGCAGTATGGGCTGACCTTGGCTCAGGTGGCTAATAGCATCAGAAGTTGGTCGGTGGATATTCCAGGAGGATCGATAAGGACGCAAGGTGGAGATATTCGGCTGAGAGCCAAAGGCCAGGCATATCGTGAAGAAGAGTTTGCCCGGATCGTGTTGTTGACCAATCCTGATGGAACGATTTTGACTCTGGGGGATATTGCTGTCATCAAAGATGGCTTTGTCGAGTTTGAATTTTTGTCATTATTCAATGGCCGTCCAAGCATAAGCGTTAACGTTCAATCAACCGAGAACGAAAGCGAGCTCAAGATTGCTGAGGCGGTCAAGAAATATGTTTATGAGAGAAATCGAACACTTCCCCAAGGCGTGGAACTTGCAACCTGGGGCGATACGACATTTATTTTACAAGGCCAGTTGGAGATTTTAATCGAAAATATGGTGCTTGGAGCGATTCTGGTGTTTTTGATTTTAGGGCTTTTTCTGCAAATTCGCTTTGCTCTCTGGGTTTTGGTGGGACTGCCATTTGCCTTCCTGGGCGCGTTTATGTGTCTCCCATTGGTTGGCATTACGATCAACATGATGAGCTTGTTTGCGTTTATTTTGGTTCTAGGGATTGTTGTTGATGACGCGATAATTATTGCTGAGAGTTCGTACGCGGAGACTGAAGCTCATGGTTACTCGACGGCAAGCATAGTCAGGGGGGCGCAAAGAATCGCGTTGCCCGCAACCTTTGGTGTACTGACTACGGTTATGGCATTCGCCCCCAATCTTCTTTCAACAGGACCAACGGCAGGGGCTACCCATTCGATGTCCTGGGTGGTCGTCTTTTGTCTTTTGTTTTCGTTAATTGAGAGCAAATTGATATTACCTTCGCATTTGTCCTTAATGCGTACTCGAGGCGAAAGGGGTGCTCCTACTCGGTGGGCTGATCAAAAGCTCAAACATTTCATTCACAATGTATATAAACCATTTCTTAATAAGGCGATTGAGTATCGATATGCGACCATCGCCTTTTTCCTCGGCCTATTGATTGTAACGGGCGGTTTGTTCTCTGGTGGCTTGGTTCGTTTTGTGTTTTTCCCCGATATGGATATGCCCTTTCTGAATGCTAATGTCGAGATGCTTGAGGGCGTTCCTGAAGACATGGTCCTTGGAGTGGTTAACGAGATGCAGGATACGATTTGGGAGGTCAACGAAGAAATCAAGCAGGAAACGGGACGGTCTGCCGACCTGGTCGAAAATATGTTCACCTGGGTTAGAGATGGTTCCTCTGGACAGTTTATGGTCGAGTTAGATAAAACTGGAGTTTACGATGATATTAATCCAAAGGACGTAGAAGATCGTTGGCGAGACAAAGTCGGTGAAGTCGCTGGCACTAAAGAATTGAATTTTAGATCAAAACGTAACATGGGAGGGGATTCCCCTATCGAGTTCAGGGTGATCGGAAAAGACTATCAGCTGGTTGAGCAGGCCTCTGAAGAGCTAGCCAACTATCTCAAAAGTTATGACGGATTGTATGAGGTTGAAACCTCCTCGGACTCGGGCCCTGAAGAGATTAAGCTACGAATTAAGCCTGGCGCCGAATCGTTAGGCATTACGCTAACCGATCTTGCTCGACAGGTAAGAGAGGCTTTTTATGGCGCGGAGGCGCAACGTATTCAAAGAGATAATCAAGAGATACGCGTGATGGTGAGGTACCCCAGAGAGCAACGCCGCTCGGTGGGCAATCTTGAAAACATGTGGATTCGTTTGCCGGATGGTAGAGAGTTGCCTTTTAGTTCCGTCGCGGAATACGACATGGGTAAGGGTTATAGTCAAATAAAGCGGATCGACGGAAAGCGAGCGGTTTCTGTTACTGCTTCAGCGAATTTGGCAATGACAGAACCTGGCAGGGTGATCTCCGATGTCCAGAAAAATTATATTGGTGTGTTACTGTCGAGTTATCCTGGTATTGCTGTCGAACTTGATGGGAGTTCCTTTGAAGAAAGAGAGTCACTGGCCGAGAGAGCGAATCTTTTTCTAATTACGTTAATCGGTATTTATATACTGCTTGCCATTCCTCTTAAATCTTATCTGCAACCGCTCATAATTATGTCAGTCATTCCTTTTGGCATTATTGGCGCGGTTGTAGGACATATGCTCTTGGGTGTGACGATCAACGCGTTTTCGATGATCGGCTTTTTTGCGTTGGCAGGTGTAGTCGTTAACGACAGTTTGATCATGGTTGACTATGTGAATCGCAAGGTGATTGATGGAATGAAGCCTTCTGAAGCTTCAGTAGAGGCTGGCGGGGAAAGATTCAGAGCTATTTTGCTGACCTCACTGACAACATTTTTCGGTTTGCTACCCATACTTTCCGATCAGTCTCCACAGGCGCAAATGGTTATTCCAACTGCGGTTTCATTAGCCTTTGGCATTGCGTTTGCGACGATCATTACCTTGGTCTTCGTGCCCTGTTTGTACAATATTCTAGGAGATTTTGTAGGCTTTAAGCGAAGCGAAAGAGATGCAGCAGAACCAGTTTCAGCTGGCTAATCCTTGAAATCCTATTCACCGTTTGACCTAGGTTGTTGCCTAAATCTTGTCTTGGCATTCGTTTGTTTTGACAGAGAGGGTTATTAGAATCGCTGGTTAGAACGCCCGCGATCCAACCGAATGCTGCTACTACATTCGGCTAATTCCTCGGAAAAATTTTGGTATCCCGTCAACACCAGTTTTCCAGAGAAATATTGGATCACGGATCTCCCCTCCCTCAAAGGGACGATAACCTTGATTGATTTTGATTAGAGTGTCTAATGGGGAATATTGAACAAGGCATAAGAAAATCTAATGTTAGAGATTAATCCGAGTAATTTTGTCTAATGGGTTTGGGGGTGAGCACTTAGATTTGCAGCGGTAGTAGTTCATAATATTGATATCAAAGCGAAGGAGTAGGGGCAATGGGATTAGTGGTTTCAGTCAATCCAAGCAGAATTAATCGAGTAGATCTTTTCGAGTCTGCGGGTATTGAGGTTGTGCAAGGACGAGTGGCTACTGAAGAGGATATGATCGAATTAATGGCAGGCGTTGATG
>CAJWGQ010000081.1 GCA_913041025.1 uncultured Gammaproteobacteria bacterium
AAGTTCGGAGATGGTCATTACCTTTAGGAAAGATCAAGAAATCCAAATAACCTACATGGGATTGGGCGAAGAGATTTTACGCAAAGGGGATTACCGCGGCAGGAAAACAAAATGGTCTGCCAAAGAAATAAAACAAACCTATAAAACCACCGAACGTCGAGTGACAAAGATATGGTCTCTCAACAAACAAGGGCAGCTATTAGTAGAGGTCAAAATAAAACCCAATGAATCAAAACAATTTGTGACTCGTGTCGTCTTTGACAGAAAATCAGTTTAGTAAAGCCATGACGATAATAGCAAAAGAGGAAAACGCAGACACGAGAAAACTAGCTATTCGAAGTCTTACCTTTTCATATAAATAAAAGTATCCATGAACAAGGCGCGCTGCTACCCAGACGATGCTCAAAATACTCCAAGTCCCCAGTGGGTCTAGCTTCGCAAAATACCCGCAGAGATTCGCGACTGAAAATAAGATCAGAGCTTCCCAAGAGTTCATCTGTGCTCCGACAGTCGATGCCCCTCTGTCGGTCAGTAAATTAGCCTGAACTCTAGGTTGTTTAAAATCGACTCGACCAAGCTGTCGTTGCCGGTAGGGCAGCGCCGCAGCGGACCATATCAATGGGATCAAACAGCCAATCGAAAGACAAATAATTTGTGTTGTCATCTAAAAGTAGTCACCTCACTTCCTTTAATTAAAACTCATCGGTTCGACAGTTCGATTAACTAGAACCGTTGCTAAACGTATTCTATCCACTTTAGACAACGAGCCGACTACCAAAGGATACGAAATATCGATCATACGTTTCATTTCTCCCGAGGGCACAGAGTAATCGCGTAAAATAGTATTCCATGAGTCTTGTTCATGTGGTAGCCAGGCGAAATGGAAAGGAAAATCTCTCTAAGTATTAGCGCCTCTTTCGGGTCACATTTCAGATTAATTCTTGGTAGTTCTAGTGACGTAAATAACAAACCAAAGATTTTTTATTTAAGTTTAAAAACCAATGTACGCTTACCAAATAGGTAATCAGGCCATGATTTAAGTTGAGCGAGAGAATAGATTTTTACCTCGTTATAATCCAATCTGGTTTACCGAAAGATTCACTCCTAGTTAATGTGCCTATGATAACGCTCGACGATATTCCTAGAGAATCGCTTACCTTTAAATTTATTCATGCTTCTGGCCCAGGAGGACAGCACGTAAATAAGGCTTCCACAGCGGTTGAGCTGTCCGTTCCCATCCACAGCTTGGGCCAGCCGTCAGCATTGATTAATCGCTTGAAACTAAGAAACCCTAAAAGAATTAACAAACGTGACTACCTAGTGATTCAAGTAGACAGTTTCAGGTCCCAGCATCGCAATCGAAAACAAGCCTTGGAGCTATTTCTGAAAATACTAAACGATGCAGCCAGGGTCCCTAAAAGAAGAATAGCAACCAAGCCGACGCGATCTGCGAAGAAAAAACGCTTAGATGCAAAAAAGCAGAGAGGCAGTATCAAGACACAACGCAAACCACCTAAACTAGATTAAAAAAGCAATCTCCTATGATCGAAAACCAGGTTACAAACCTAGTCATCGTCTAGTTTAGATACAAAACGGTAGGAGGCGATCAGAATACCAAAGCCGACATACATCCCAAAGAGCATGATGATCATCAGGAATCCCTGAGTTCGACTTACCACACCATTACCAAATAGAAAGACAACCAGGGCTACAAGAGCTAGAAATGAAAGCACTGTTAGACAACCTATTTTCCATTTGGATTGGATAGCCATCGCTGAACCAATTTGAATAATCTCAGATCAGTCTAAAGATTGGCCAGCGTTTGGTCGAGGGATTTTGGGCACAAAAACATCGGTTTTAAACCAATAAATCTCAGCTCTTAACTCGACTATCTAGCAGGTAGTTATTTATAATTCTCCCCTTTCTAGAAGTAATTATTAACATAGGTATAGATCATGAAAATACTCGCAAAATTAGTTGCGACTCTCGCGCTCTTGGGCTCTCAAGCAGCTTTTGCAGCTTGCAACATTGATGTGGATGTCGGCGACGGGTTGGCCTTTAGCGCAACTCAAGTAACAGTCGAAAAAAGCTGTGGGTCAGTAACACTCAATATGAAACACACGGGGAAGTTAGCCGCCAGCGTGATGGGGCACAATTGGGTTCTGACAGCTGAAGCGGACGCAACCGATGTGGCGTCTAAAGGTCTGGCTGCAGGGCTAGCCAATAACTATGTCCCAGCTGGTGATTCCAGAGTGATCGCCGCGACCAAAATCATAGGTGGAGGCGAGAGCACAAGCATCACCTTTTCTACAGAGGCACTATCAGTCGGTGGAAAATATCTTTACGTCTGCACGTTCCCAGGTCATTCATTTGTAATGAAAGGAACACTAAATGTAGGAGCTTAAAGCTCTCGACTATTCTGGTGTGGTCTGCTCTATAACTGAATCAGACGCACCAGAAACAGTTTCCCCTAGAAATTTCTCAAAAAGAATATACCCTGGAATCCCGAAGAGGTACCAAAGCGCTATTAGTGTGATCGCTAGAGCACCAAGTTTCTGAACGATACTCGCAGACTTGTTACTTCTCGGTTCCGTACCACCTATGTGCTGCTCAACTCCTTGATCTTGATTCTCATCCGTCAATACTGATCCATCCTTGGTCAGCTACAGCGCCTAATGGTGCTTTTCTACCGAAAAGAAGTTTTGCCAATCTGAGAAGAAATTTAACCGAACCACTTCCGTATAATCTCCCTCTAACGCCATCATAAAAATGAACACCGCAATAAATATAGTTGGCAACATAATCGCCCAGAACAAAGCAAGCCGCTCCCACTTCATATGCATAAAGACCCAAACGATAGCGCCTGCTTTCACAAACATGAAAAACAAAATCAAGCTCCACCGTAAAGCACCTTGGAAACCAGCCCAATCCACATAATAAGATAGCGCACTTACTACAAATAAACCGAGCCACACCCACAAATAGATACCAATCGGATGTTGTTGACCTTCAGCCGCCATACTCAGTACTCCCTCTTCTGATCAGTTACCACAAATAAAACAAGGCAAATATAAACACCCAGACCAAGTCTACAAAGTGCCAATAGAGACCTATCGTCTCAACAATTTCATAGCGCCCCGGTCTTCCTGTCATAAAACCAGGGTCTTCTCGATCAAAGCGACCCCGTTTGACCTTGACGGCCGTGATAATCAGAAAAATGACCCCAATCGATACGTGAGTACCATGAAAGCCCGTCACCATGAAAAAGACGGCCCCAAACTGCGGAGCGCCATACGGATTACCCCAGGGACGTATGCCCTCATCAATAATAAGCTTGCTCCACTCAAAAGCCTGCATCCCTACAAAAGTCGCTCCCAATATGGCAGTGAGTACAAGCAGCCTAAAACAGACCACCCGGTTTTTCTCATAGCCGAACTTCACGGCCATTGCCATGGTTCCACTACTGCTGATTAGAACGAAGGTCATGATGGCGATAAGCAGCAAGGGTACGTCCGTTCCAAATACCGTCAAACCAAACACTTCACTCGCATTCGGCCATTCCATCGTAGTGCTCATCCGAGCCGTCATGTAGGAAATTAAAAAGATAGAAAATATGAAGGTATCGGATAATAGGAAAATCCACATCATCGCTTTACCCCAAGGTGCTCCCCTGAAAGCCACCTGGTCAGAGGACCAATCCCCCGCTATCCCCTTTAGTCCAGGGGTAACGCCCGGAACCACTTCAGCACTTTCTGCCACTATCTTCTCTCCTTAAACCCTCATGTATTCAGCAAGAAACTAAATAAAATTATCCAAATCGCCAGTAAAAAATGCCAATAAACGCCGCAGAGCTCTATTGAACTGGCTACTTTGGGCGCAAACTCTTCAGCATTCCACAACCTGCGTAACGCAACGAAGAGCACAATCAGCCCACCAATCAGATGAGCTGCATGTAATGCTGTCAGCGTATAGAAAAACGCATTCGCCGGGTTACCTGAGATAACATAACCGGAACTAATCAACTGATCCCAAGCCAAAAGCTGACCCACCATAAAAGCGAGCGTCATAACCGCTCCCAAGGTCATCCCCAACTTCGCACCCTGAACATTATTCCGCTTAACTGCCATCCATGCGCCGTACAAAAAGACGCTGCATAGAATAAGAATGCCAGTATTGGCCCATAACAACATGGGCTCGGGCAGGGGTCGCCAATCACCTACTTCCATCCTTATCGAATAAGCACTGATAAATAAGGCGAATACTGATGTGACAACCGCCAAAAACACACCAAGCGCAACCTTCGAGGGCCGCAAAGCTCCGCCCATATCGACCACGGAACGTATGCCCTCGCTTTCTACCGAGTCGACGTTTGCTCCGGCAACCCAAGGCTTGACGTTAACCGTCTGCCGTATCAGCCACCAAACAACCGTCCCCATCAGGAGCGCAAGAAATAAGAGAGTCCACTGCATTCTTAGTCCCTACTCAACCCGCTTTGCCATCTTCTCCGCTTCGGCCGGTGACACGTCCTGCGGAATGAAATCCTGCTCATAGCCGGGAACACTGTAGTCATAGGCCCACCGATAAACCAACGGAAGTTCGTCGAAGTTTCCATGCCCTGGAGGGGTCTGAGGAGTTCGCCACTCCAAAGTGGTCGCGCCCCAAGGATTTGGATCTGCCTTCTCACCTTTAAACAGACTATGGATCATATTCCAGAAAAAGAAGATCTGAGAAGCTGCGACAAAAATTGCTGCAATGGAAATCGCTACATTCAAGTCTGCAGATGATGCAGAGATGAACTCCGTGTCTCCGTATGAGAAATAACGCCTTGGCATACCTTCTAACCCGAGATAGTGCATGGGGTAGTAAATCGCATATGAGCCAACAAAGGTGAACCAGAAATGGATTCTACCTAGTTTGTCGTTAAACATCCGGCCGGTGATTTTTGGATACCAATGATAAATTGCCCCAAAAACAACCAGAACCGGGGAAACCGCCATAACCATATGGAAATGAGCAACCACAAAGTAGGTATCAGAAAGAGGCAGGTCAATGGTCACATTACCCAGGAACAAACCGGTTAGGCCACCATTAATAAAGGTGAAAATGAAGCCTATTGCAAACAGCATGGGTACAGTCAACTTGATGTTACCCCGCCATAGAGTCAACACCCAGTTATAAACCTTGATCGCGGTGGGTACCGCTATAATGAGCGTCGTTGTCGCGAAAAAGAATCCAAAATAAGGGTTCATGCCGCTGACATACATATGGTGCGCCCACACTATGAAGCTCAACGCGCCAATCGCCACAATAGCCCAAACCATCATTCGATAACCAAATATCGCTTTTCGCGCATGAACACTCAATATTTCAGAAACAAGGCCAAAGGCAGGAAGAGCTACAATATATACCTCAGGATGCCCAAAGAACCAAAATAGGTGCTGGAAGAGTACCGGGCTGCCACCATCATAATCGGTCTGGCCACCAGCGGAAATGATCGCCGGCATGAAGAAACTAGTCTCCAAAAGGCGGTCTAACAACATCATGATTGCACTTACTAACAAGGCTGGGAAAGCTAATAAGGCCAGAATCGTAGCTATGAAAATAGCCCATATGGTAAGTGGCATGCGCATCAACGACATACCACGCGTGCGCTGCTGCAGCACAGTCGTTACATAGTTAAGGCCTCCCATCGTAAAGCCCACAATGAAAAGCGCCAAAGACAACAACATTAGAATGATGCCCCCGTCAGTCCCGGGCGTACCAGGCATAATGGCCTGTGGTGGATACAACGTCCACCCCGCTCCAGACGCCCCGCCAGGAACGAAGAAGCTCGCAACCAGAATCAAAACAGCCGCAAAATACACCCAAAAGCTCACCATGTTGACATAGGGAAACACCATGTCTCGGGCCCCCAGCATCAGCGGTATCATGTAATTACCAAACCCGCCTAGAAACAGTGCCGTCAACAAGTAAATGACCATGATCATGCCATGCATCGTCACGAACTGAAGGTAGTTCGTAGGGTCAATGAAGGCGAAGGTGTCTGGAAAGGCGATTTGCAATCTCATCGCTATAGACAACCCAAGCGCTACCAGGCCAATTCCAATAGCCACACAGCTATATTGAATTGCGATTACCTTCGCGTCTTGACAAAACACGTATTTACCAAGCCAGGTCTTGGCGTGATAAAGCTCTTCTTCCTCCACCACCAACGGTGGGACGTAATCTACTGCGTCGTGAATAACGTCTGCCATTCTTTTTACTCCACTACTGCTAGGTCGTTAGTTTGTTCTACCGGGCCATCCAACGTATTAATGTAAGCCACTACGTCGTTAATAGCCTGGTCCGTATTTAATATCGCCGCCATCATATTCATTTGCATACCATAGGCATCGCCAGAATGCGCACCTCTCGCGCCTGATCTGAAATTCTTTAATTGGGTCACCAGATACCAGTCATCAAGTCCGGCTTGTCTGGGTGCATTCATAAATGCATAGCCCTCGCCCTGCTGTCCGTGACAAACCGCGCAAGTATTATAGATATCCTCTCCGTTCTCAATATCTCCAACCACGGTCTTTGTTGGAGGCTCATCTGGCAAGGTCTGTATGTAAGCAATCACATTTTCCACAGCCGCATCATCTACCAAGGTATTGGCCATCGGCCCCATCGCCATCCCAAAGGTGTCTCCAGGGCCCGTTCCCCGGACGCCTGTCTTAAAATATTCAAGCTGTCTTCTTAAGTACCAGTCCTCTTGGCCCGCTAGTTTAGGCGCATTGAGTTGTTGATTACCCTCGCCTTGCTGACCATGGCATGATGCGCAAACCGCATAAGCCGCTTGCCCTGCGACTGCGTCGCCAGGGGCTTTTGCCAGGATATCCGCATAGGTTGGCTGCTGGGCTAGCCACTCGTCGTAGTCTTCCTGCTCATCGACAATCACCATCCCACGCATCGTATGATGACCCACCCCACATAACTCCTCGCACAAGATCTCATAATTGCCTGCTTTGGTTGGCGTAAACCATAGGTAGGACACTAGCCCGGGAACCATATCCATCTTGACCCTGAATTGCGCAACCGCAAAATTATGAAGAACATCCTTTGCCCTAAGCCACATTCGGACAGGCCTGTCTTTTGGGATATGAATAGTAGGGCTGTAAATTAATACATCGTCCTGGCCTTTAGGGTCGTCTCTCTCCATCCCGAAAGGGTTATCAACGCTGACATACCTTGACTCAACTGCTCCAAACTCACCATCCTCTCCAGGAAGACGAAAGGTCCAATGCCATTGCTGGCTAGCTACTTCGATTTCATCCGCATCGTCCGGCGGGGTGACAAAATCTGCCCAAACCACCAAACCGGGCGCCAGCATGACGGTAACACCAATCGCAGTGATAACGGTCAGCCAAACCTCAAGTTTCTTGTTTTCTGGCTCGTACTCAGCACGAGCATCTTCTCTATAACGGTACTTCCAAACACAGTAAGCCATAAACAAATTGATGGCGACAAATACGATGCCACATACCCAAAAGGTGATATCTAGCGTTAAGTCAATCATATCCCAGTTCGAGGCCAAAGGAGTGAGATACCAAGGACTCAAAAAATGGAATGCCAGAGAACCCACAACCAGCAACACGATCATCACAACTAGAATCATTTATCTTGCACCTTCTTTTCCAACTAACCTTTCATAACAAGTTAGCAAAACGTTACAGTCTGTCAGTTTCCATCTCTTCACAAACCGCCTTACAGATTGGCTGGTTTAACGATCACCAGGCGCCAACTCCTCAGACTAATCACTCACAAGCAATCTGAAGAACACCTCTTCAGTTTCTTGTTGTCCTATCTGTCCCGTTGACGTCTTATATCTCTAATCTAGGTGAGAAGAGAACTCTAAAACGGCCGCTAGAATATCATGGATATCTTCTGTTTGAAAACCTTCATGAACCTTTTGAATGATTCCTTTTTCATCAATCAAAAAGCCCATGGGCAATGCTTCAACGCCGTAGGTTTTTGCCACATATCCAGAGGGGTCGCTCAACACTGGAAAAGATACTTTATATCTTTCAGTGAAGCGTTTTGCATCCTTCGGATCAAAGTCGTTACTCACGGCGATTACTTCAAAAGTTCGTCGATCGAACCGGTCCCTTAGCTCGCTGAGCAAGGGGAAAGATTCTCTGCATGGCAAACAATAAGAAGCCCAGAAATCGACATACACCATACCGCCAACAAAATCCTGCAGCTCGACCAAGCGGTAAGCCCCTTTCTCATCGGAACCAATGGAGCCAATCTCTTTATCCTGTCTAGAATTATCCGATAAAACGGCCAATTTGAAATTAGGGGCTCTTTCGCCAACTTCTAGAGACACCGAACTTGAGCAATAGCCAATCAGTACGAATGCGGCACAGCCGCCTAGTAGTCTGAGACCTTTAAAGAACGACATCTTTCTAACCAAAACCGGTTCCAAGCCACCACGTTTCATTAATAAGGGTATACACTGCTTGCTCTCTAAATTGAGGCGCCAAAAATACAACAAGACTTGATAATATCACTTTTGGCCAAACCATAATTTCCTGTGGTCAAGCTCTAGATATTGGGTCATGAGTACAACGATGCAATGCCTTTTTAAACATTTTACCAGCCTTGTGAAAACATCAATTTTCTTGATGCTACTCGCTACGAGTAACGCATTTCCTCATGGCGGGGTCGTCTTAGAAGAAGACATTTGCCTAATCAAAGTTGGGTTTTATCAAGCCCACTTTACCGTGTTCCAACCAGAGAGCCGACAACATGAACAGTTTTGTGAGGACCTACCGGACACAGGGGAGAGTATCTTTGTACTCGAGTACCTCCACGATGGTCTTGAAAGTTTGGATGTGGATTTTCGAATTATCGAGAACACCACGGGCAACGGGTCCTTTGCGAACGAAAATGACGTTGATCAAATTGAAGATATTGAGGCCATTACAGTTTTCTACCAACCGCCCCTTAAAAACCCCGACGTCTTCGCGGTGCTACATGAGTTTGACCAAGAAGGCGAATTTATCGGTGTTGTTACCGCCCGGGACGACAATACTTCAAAGACATACACCGCTGTCTTCCCCTTCGAAACAGGCTTTACCGGGGGTGATATCCAGGACATCGCTGTTTTTACGCTCATAATGACTATTTTTTTAGGCTGGCTCAGTTTTCTCGGATTTAAGCGCTATAGAGCAAGACAAACTCTTGTTCCTGTGTTGAGCGTGATAGGCATCATGTTCGCGCTACAGTCACTGCCAGCTTTAGCTGAGACTGGCGAAGTACATAATCTCACAGGGTCTAGTGAACACTTCACCATTGAGGTAATCCCCACTTTACAACCGATTGCCATTAACCAGATTCATAGTTGGCTCCTAGCCATCGACCCCAATGACGGGTCTTCAACAGACAACCTGAAAATTTCCGCTAACGGCGGTATGCCATTACACGACCACGGTATGCAAACCAAGCCCGTGGTGGTGGAAAAGCAATCGCAAAATCAATATCAGATAAACGGCATGAAATTTCACATGAGGGGCTATTGGGAGGTGACGATCAAAATCGAGACGGGGTCCACAGAGGACGAAATAGTACTAGGATTTAATCTCTGAAACCCTCAAGACTAAAATTTTTTCCCCTTCTGTCTGTTCTGATTGTTACGTCTTTGACACTCGCGATTGCTGGTTTCTACTTATGGTCTAACTTTCAAGTAGCTGACCAATGGTCCTCCGCAGAGCTTGACCAAATAAATTCGCTCTGGATTGAGAATCTCCCCGAGTCGCCTCCAAAGGACCCCACGAACCTGGTTGCCGATGGAAAAGAAGCACAGAAACTAGGCCACCGCCTTTTCTTTGATCAGCGGCTGAGCTCGAATGGTGAAGTTTCCTGTGCGACTTGTCATGAACCCAAATTAGCCTTTACTGATGGATTAAAAACCAGCAGAGCAATAGGTATCTCGGCCCGCAACGCCCCTAGCCTGATAGGCGTCTCCTACAGCCCTTGGCTTTATTGGGATGGAAGAAAAGATAGTCAATGGTCACAAGCACTTTCACCATTGGAGGATCAAGCTGAGCACGGGGGCAACAGGATGTTCTACGCCAAGTTAATTCTTCGCGATCCAGATTATAGAAATTCGTACCAAGCAATATTCGGCACCATACCCGACATAACGGACGGCGAAAGATTCCCGGATATGTATGGGCCTTTTAAGACTCAGGGAAATCAAGCGCTCTGGTCAGGCATGGCCAAGAGTGATCGATTCACAATTAACGAAGTGTTTGCAAATCTAGGGAAAGCACTAGCTGCCTACCAGAGGTTGTTACAACCAGGCGCAAGCCGGTTTGATGAATATGTAAAGTCTTTAAATTCCAATCAGAAAGATGACTCCTCAAACATTTTAACCAGCCAAGAAAAGCAGGGACTAAAATTATTCATAGGAAAAGCCAATTGCACGAACTGTCACAATGGGCCGCTATTGGCTAACAACGCCTTTCATAATACTGGGTTACTGTCCTCGCCAGGTAAATTGCCCGACCTTGGGCGTAAACGAGGAATAGATGTTGTGAGACAAGACCCTTTTAATTGTCTTAATGCGTTCAGCGATGACAATAAAGCTTGTATGGAGCTTTTGTATGCAAGTTCGACAAAGGACCTCGTCGGCTCGTTTCGCACCCCCTCACTAAGAAACTTAAAACTAACAGCCCCCTATGGCCACGCCGGACAGCAGCAATCTCTGTCGGAAGTGTTGAATCATTACAATGAAGCTCCAGACGCGATGATCGGGCACAACGAGGCTAAGCCCTTAGAACTTTGGTCTTGGGAGTTGTGGCAGCTGGAAGCCTTCCTAGAGACGCTCGATGCGCCCCCCAAAATCGAGGAAAAATGGCTATCCGCTCCCTAGCAGGGATTTATAGGGAGTGCTTACTTAAGAAAGTAGCCAGCGAGCAACCATTTTTGGTCTTGTCTAAACAAAACGAGAGTCTCAAGTACCTCATCGTTTTCAAAACCGGTTTCAAAATTCATCATTACATAGTCCCCTGGGGGATGATTCGCTGGGTCTTGTTGCCCAATAGCGTCTCTCTGCATACGGGTTTTCGCTTTACCCAAAGGCTTTTTTAGCTGTTCTACTTGTTTAATCCAGGCATCAAGCGAAACGCTTTCTTTAAATATGGTGGCAGAGCGCTGCCATACTTCTTCGTTTTGACCCCTATCCAGCAACGTGAGATATCCGTCGGCAGCCTCTCGGAGTTCTGGGGTGACTTCGACCACATCCCCGCAAGCAGACAGGGCTAACAGAATAACAAACGTTAAACACAGATTTTTCATCGCCATACCTTACAAATCACCATCGGCTCTTCGTTTTTTTAATGGAATTAAACTCCATACGGACTTTTTATATTCCTCATAATTAGTTTTTGACTCCATTAATTTCTTGTCAAGCGCGGGGACGGAATAAAACACAAACAAGGCAAACATCACCACGAATCCTATCCAGACTAACGGGTCTTTTGTGCCAAGAAATCCCGCCAAACCAATAACAAACCAAAAACTAAGCTCTCCCAGGTAATTAGGATGCCTGCATAAACCCCACACATCATAATCAAGGACTTTGCCCTTAACGGTATTGGTGATTCTAAAATCTCTGAGCACATTGTCAGCCCGCATTTCTAGATACACCCCCGCAAAACCAATTATTACCCATGAGTAATCCAAGACACTCCAGGCTGAAACTTCCGTTGAAGCAAGCCAGTAAAAAGGTAGACAGCCTAAAAAGACCATAATGGTTGGTGCTAGTTGAATGCCGAAAAGGTCAACAAGTGGATAAAGTGCACCAAAA
>CAJWGQ010000082.1 GCA_913041025.1 uncultured Gammaproteobacteria bacterium
CAAACCCGTTTGGCAGGCAGATAGCGCGGAACTTTTCGGGGATATCGAACTCTCTGAAGGGGTTAGTATTTGGCCCAAGGTTGTTATGAGAGCGGAGGTCCACTACATCAAAATCGGCTCATTCACCAACATACAAGATTTCGCGATGATCCACATTAGTTCTCAGGAGACGGTAATCGGTGAATTTTGTTCCATTACCCATCACAGCACCATTCATGGCGCCACCATAGGGGACAACTGTCTCATCGGAATCAACGCGACGATTATGGATAGGGCAATCGTAGGCAGTAATTCAATCGTAGCGGGCAATACCATCGTCACAGAAGATTCGGTTTTTCCCGACAACTCTGTTATCGCAGGGGTACCCGGGAGGATTATCGCAACAAAAAACAACTACGTAGCAAATCGCATTAATGCAATGGCCTACTATGAAAATGCGATTGCTTATTCAGAAAATAACCACAGAAGATGGTCTGAAGAAGACTATCAAAGCAAAATAGATTCTTGGAAAAATCAATTTGAGTTGGAACTAACCAGCCAAGAGCCTGGCCCCTAGAAGATAGTCGGACTATCCACCCTCGATTCGGGGAATGAAAAAAATTTCACTTGATCCTCCAAATTCCTCCAAAAAAGGATCCTGATAAATTTGCCCATCCAGAGCGAGAGAACTTTTTTCCAGCTCGCTTTCTATACCCGGGTATTTACTTTTGAGCTCTGTCTCCAAGTCCCGATAGATCGTTGTGCGAGTTTCATATTCCCTCACATTATCGGTATAAGCCAAAAAACTATCTGGAAAGGTTATCTTTGCCATCGACAGAAAGAGGGAAAGCTAGAAACTTTCCCTCATTGCCTCCAAATAACGATTACTCGTCAAGGGCAGCCAGAATGTTGGGCGGAGACAAAGGTAGATCAGAAATCCGAACCCCTGCAGAACGAGAAACCGCGTTTGCAACAGTAGGCAAAGGAGCAGTAATAGGTGTTTCCCCTACCCCTCGAACTCCGTATGGATGAACGGGGTTTGGCACCTCAACTATCTCCGTATCGATCATAGGCAAATCAGAAGCGACGGGTACTCGATAATCCAAGAACCCAGGATTTTCTAAAACCCCCTCTGCGTTAT
This sequence comes from uncultured Gammaproteobacteria bacterium, assembly GCA_913041025.1. The sequence goes on from CAJWGQ010000082.1 coordinate 1,121, forward strand.
AAATGAATTCCTCATTCAATGCCCAACCAATACCCTGTGCAGCCCCTCCTTGCATCTGTCCTTCCACATAAGAGGGATGAATAGCCTTGCCTGCATCCTGAATAGCCGTGTAACCCAACACGTCAACTTTGCCAGTTTCCTTATCCACTCGGACATCACAGAAGTTAATTGAGAATGTGGCTCCAGCTCCTTGTGCATTAACTGCGGCTCTACCCTGAATCGGACCTCCAGTGCGCCCTGCACTGCCGGCTAGCTGAGCCAAGCTAAGGGGAGTCACATCAGCATTAACACCAGGCGCAGGTTCAACCTGACCGTCTTTCCATTCAACCTGATCTTCATCTACACCCCAAGTCATCGCTGCCCGTTTTTTACATTCTGCAATGACATCTTCGCAGGCTTGGACTACCGCCATACCAGTAGCAAAAGTCGTGCGGCTTCCCGCCGTGGAATTACAAAATCCCGTACTTTCGGTGTCGGCAATCCTAGTGCTCACTTGTTCGTAATCAACTCCCAAGGTCTCTGCAGCCATAAGTGACATCGACGCTCTAGAGCCACCGATATCCGGACTACCTTCTACGACCATCACGCTACCGTCTTCGTTGATATTGATTTCAGCGCTTGACTGCATTCCGATGTTGAACCAAAACCCCGCAGCCACCCCTCTCGCTGCTCCGTCGGGAACTGGCGCTTTGTAATTAGGGTGGTTTTTAGCCGCCTCAATACAAGCCTTCATTCCTATTGCAGGAAACTTGGGTCCATAAGGCGCTTGTGTCCCTTCATCAGCCGCGTTTTTCAAGCGTAAATCCAGAGGGTCCATACCAAGTTTAATTGCGGCCTCATCAATCGCGCACTCGAAGGCATGCATCGACTGCGGGGCCCCCGGCGCTCTATAAGCAGCAACTTTGGGTTTATTAACTAATACATCGTAGGACTCGACGAGGAAGTTATCGATATCGTAAGGCGCAAAGATGGACATGGCTCCCGGTGCGTAGGCTTGTCCACCTGCAAAAGCACCAGCTTCATAAGCCATCCACGAATGCGCAGCTGCTATCGTCCCATCATTTTTCATGCCCAATTTAATGCGTATTACTGTCCCGGAGGTCGGACCCGTCGCTCGGAATACATCCTCTCGCGACATAGCCATCTTCACAGGCCTACCCGCCTTTTCAGAAAGCAGCACCGCAAGTGGCTCAAGATAAGCAACCAGCTTGCCGCCAAAACCACCTCCTATTTCGCTTGGAACAAAAGTAATGTCTGAAACATTTTTCTTTAACAGGCCAGCAACTGCCGTTCGAAATTCAAAATGACCCTGAGTACAACACCAAACAGTTCCCTTGCCCGTTTCGTCTATGTTAGCAACACAGGCATGAGGCTCTATATATCCTTGGTGGACCATCGGTATTTTGTATTCCCGCTCAATGACAAAATCGGCTTCTGCAAAACCCGCCTCCAGATCTCCCCTTTCAAACCGAGCAATATTAGCTAAATTACTAGGCTTTTCGGGTTTTTCAGGCAGGTTCGTGTAGTTATCCTCATCGACCAACACTGAGTCTTCGGACATCGCCGCGACCACATCCAATACCGGCGGAAGCGGTTCATAATCCACCTTAATCGCTTCCAGCGCTCGCTCTGCCAAGTCTGGGGAAGCAGCAGATACAGCTGCCACAGCCTGTCCGTGATACACCACCTTGTCTCGCGCGATTGTATTTTTAGCCGTGTCGGCTAGGGGGCTCCCAGGTTCAACAGGCGGAAGATCGGCCCCACAGATCGCAGAGAAAACTCCATCAATCGCTAGCGCCGCCGATACGTCAACGCTTTTGATTCGCGCATGCGCATACGGGCTTCTAAGTACTTTACCATGAACCATATTCGGTAATATCAAATCGGCACCGAACCTCGCGCGTCCGGTAACCTTTTCTACACCATCTTGTCTGACCGGTCTGGTACCGATCTGCTTGAAGTCTATTGCTTCTGCCACTGTTTTCTCCTACACCTTTCCTGGAACTCTTCCTTCATAAACTACCACGTTATTTCTTCCAATGGGAGACCTAGACACTACGACCACCATCCACGTTGAGAGACGTTCCAGTGATGAAACGAGCATCCTCCGAAGACAAGAATGTCACTGCTGCTGCGACGTCAAATGGCTCGGCCATCCGACCTAATGGAATAGTCGAAATGAGACGCTCTCGATCCGCATCCTCGAGCTGATCAACCCCCATGGCTCCTTTCATAAAACCGGTCTCAGCAGCAACAGGATTTACAGCATTTACCCTAATATTGTGCCTGGCCGTTTCCATAGCCAGCCCCTTCGTCATCGTAAGGACCGCACCCTTGGTTCCGTTGTAGGGAGTCACACCTGCACGTGGTGCTATCGCGCCGACCGAGGCAATGTTTACTATCACCCCTCTTTTTTGTTCAATCATTCGCGGTATTACATGCTTGCAACCCAGAAAGACACCGCGCACATTTACTGCGAAAACCGAATCGAATTCTTCGACAGAAATTTTCCACAAAAGTCTGCTCATATGCGAATAGCCAGCATTGTTGACCATAACATCAATGGCACCGAACTCGTTTGCTGCTTTTTCCACCAGCTGTTCTACCTCACCTTCAACAGCCACATTACAAGCAACCGCAATGGCATTGCCGCCCTCTTTCTCAATCTCCTCACAGACTTTCGCAGCACTCGTCCCATCTATGTCCGATACAACCACTCTAGCTTTTTCGGACGCAAAACGTTTAGCAGTTGCTTCCCCAAAACCTGAACCAGCACCTGTTACGATTACACAACGGTTTTCAAATCTATTCAAAATCACTCCTCCGAAACAACAAATGAATGGCATATTGACATAGAGTCGCCAGGCTCTAATTCATTCATTGTACCTGCTTGTTCATCCATATTAATTACATTCGGTAAATGAGTAATGGGCTCGACACACAAAAAATCATGCTTTGGTGGTGAGTAGACAACATAGCCAAAAATCTCCTCTGAATTCTCAAACTTGACTCCGTATTTTTTGTTATCCCACCTCAGACCAATATCACTGTTTAAACCCGTGTATATGTGATCCACATCATAGTTATTCATAGTAGCTGAGCCATCAAACTGATCCGATTTTTCCAATCCCAAAAACTGGCTCGGTAAACCCGCTGAGTCGCACTGCCACCTTCCCTGGAACGAACACGACAGTCGAGCTAGATGTTTCTCAGGAAAAAAAGGATGAAGTCCCAGACCAGCAGGCATCGGTCTAGAGTCTAAATTTTTTATCGATAATTTATAATCCAGTCGATCTGATTTAACAGAAAACTGTTGTTCGCTAGAAAATTTCCATGGCCAATCACGGCCATCGTGATCGTAACTCAATATCAGAACAGTCTTGGTTTTATGGTCAATCGACCAGGCTCGTGTCCAACCCAACCCATGAATACTGCATAACTCAGGAGGGAAATTTTTTAGCAGCTGGATTTGCCGGCCTTCAAACCAAAAGCAGCCACCAGCAACGCGATTACAATAAGGGATCATTGGAAACGCCCCCATCGACCCTGGATCTCTATGCAAAAAAGCTTCTTTCGAAGCAGAACGCAGAATATCCTGGCCCTCGATCGAAAACCTTGTAATTGATCCGCCGATAGCTGGACAAACTTCAAGCCGAATATCGCCGCACTGCAGAAGCTCTATCTGCATTAATAAAAGGCCCTATATGCTTAAAATAAAATTAAGCGTATTCTTAGTCAGTGTGAAAAGACAGTAATTCCACATTACTGGATAGCCTTAAGGAGAGAAGCGGTGCCATCAAACAATCTCGCGTTAGACGGCCTAAATACCCCACCCAATCATATTGGCGGTTTGGAAAATCTTGATCAAGAATATGATTACAACATCGACAACATTGAGGGTGATTTACCCGAAGATTTACACGGAACTTTTTTTAGAAATGGACCTGGAAGGCAGCGAATTGGACAAACGACCTATGGTCACTGGTTCGATGGAGACGGGATGCTTTGTGCTTTCACTTTTCGAGATGGCACAGCTCATTTTAAAAATTCTTACGTCAGAACACCTAAGTACGTGAAAGAAACCGAACAGCAACAAATACTATACAGAGGATTTGGAACTAAAATACCCGGCGGAATAAGGGCTAATTTCCTAAAACCTCCAGCAAATCCAGCTAACACCAGCGCGATGTACCACGGTGGTAAGTTACTCGCACTAAACGAGGGCGGACGGCCATGGCAGTTAGAACCAAGCGACTTGACTACGATCGGTGAATTCAATTATGAGGGCGGCCTATCGCGAGGCAACGTTTTTAGCGCTCATGGTAAAGTCCACTCTCAAACAGGGGACTACATCAATTTTGGTGCTGGAATCTCAAAGATTAAATGGACCGGAGTGCAAGCTTGTTTGAACGTATATCGGATTAACAAAGCGGGAAAGCTCATAAAAAAAGGGGCCGTGCCTCTAGATTCGTTCCCTTTTTGTCACGACTTCGCGTTGACCGAAAATTACGCGGTATTTTTCATAGGATCGATAATTTTCAAAAACATGTTAAAGGTTATTTCGGGCTGGAAGTCGATCTCAGATCAAGTGACCTACGACCCTAAAATACCTATGAAGATCGTTTGTGTGAGGCTCGAAGATCTCTCGATTACAAAAGAAATCGAACTCGATCATGGTGCCATTATTCATTTTGGAAACGCATTTGAAGAAAACGGAGATATCGTAGTCGACGCCATGTTTCAGGATGATTTTTCTGCCAACGCTACGCTGGTAGATGTATTCAATCCAGAAGGCAGGTTTGGAGGAGGAGCTTACAAGAGGTACACCATTCCGCTGTCCACGGGATCCGTCAAAGAGGAAATCGTTAATGAAAGAGAGAGCGAATTTCCTACTTTCAACAATGAATTTACTGGAAGACGCCAAGAGCATACCTACACAGCCTGTTCCATTGATAACGGTGCAAATGGATTTTTCAACGCTTTTCAAAAGGTGGATTTTGACGGAAACAGCCAATTGATTACTCTTCCACAAGGTTTCTATGGCTCAGAGCCCCTGTTTGCAAAAAAGGTGAATGCTAAAAAAGAAGACGATGGTTACTTATTGAATGTGGTTTATGATGCCCACACGCATCTGAGCGAATTGCAAATTTACAAGGCAGACAAGCCCACTGAACTGACTTGTAAGCTCAAGCTCAAGCACCATCTTCCACACCAATTTCACGGTCATTTCACCGATCAGGTGTTTTGTTAAGATAAAATTCCAGTTCGTCTCTCTGAAGTTCTACATCCAAGTATATCGTCATGCCTTACTTTGACCTCACCTTCAGCGTACGGTCTCAGCGCTTTGGTCTCAGCCACGACTTGGTCGTAGAACAAACCGAACCTTATCTCGAACGCTGGATTTTTTGGTGTGGTTTCAGCATCAGAATCCACAAATTCCACAAGGGAGACGATGACAGAGCATTCCACGACCACCCCTGGTGGTTTGTAACAGTTCCCCTAAAAAGATATCTCGAACTAACACCTACCCAAGGGACGCAAACCCTCAAAGCCGGGCGGCCTCATTATCGAAAAGCTACTCATCGACACATCGTACAGTTGATAGACGACAATCCAACATGGACTTTGATCATCACTGGCCTCAAAGAAAGAAAATGGGGATTTTGGAGCGGTGACTGCTTCACTGAAGCGGAAAAGTGGATGTGACGGAGATCTAGATGCTTTTGACGGGTATGACCTCTAAGTCGCTCGTTTCCAATTTAACAGCATTAGACCAAAAGCTAACGCCGCGCCGAAAAGCTTTGTGTAGCTCGCAGGGAACACAATCAGCACAATACAAACTGGAACCAAAAAAAGCTCCAACGGGCTCAGTCGACAAAAGGCAAACCGCTCTAAAAAAACGGCCAACATTATTATTAATACGAACCCGCCTGCTGCAGCACCAGCCACGTCAAACCATGCAAGCTCCTCAACAAAGAGCAAAGGGGTATATGCCATCAAAAAAGGTATTACAAAAAGCCCATTGGATAGCTTAAAAGCCTCTACGGCGGTTTTCATCGGAGGAGCACCCGCTACCCCTGCTCCCGCAAAAGCGGCTAAGGCAATGGGCGGGGTCACATTTGAAGTCTGAGCTAACCAAAAAATGATCATGTGCGCCGTAATAAGCGCGAGCCCAAGCTCTTGAAGAGCCGGTCCCGTCATGACGGAAAGTACAATATAAGAGGCCGTGGCTGGCAGCCCCATTCCTAGTACCAATGCTGCAATAGCCACTAGTAATAGTGCCAACCATAAGTATCCACTCGATAGCGATACGACCGATTCAGTAAATTGGAGTCCTATTCCCGTTTGGCCTATCACGCCGACCACAATCCCTGCGACTGCACAGGCTGAAGAGATGGGTACTGCAAGCAATGCCCCTCCCTTAAGTGCATCCAAAATACCTCTCAGGGTCACACGAGTATGCGAGCGAAGAAAACTGGCAATTACAACGGCCAAACAACCGCTAACGCCGACCAAAACTGGAGAATAATTTTGCAGGAGCAGCCAAGTGATGAGACCCAGAGGTAAAACAAAATGAACACCCTCTTTTATCGTAACCCACGCGCTTACCGCAGATTTTCCAGCTTTAAATCCTGCCTTGACCGCCATCAAGTGCACGTAAAGCAGAACCGAGGAAAAGTAGAGAAGAGCCGGAATCAGAGACATCCAAACGATCTCACTATAGGGGGTATTCGTGAATTCGGCCATTATAAAAGCCCCTGCACCCATGATCGGTGGCATGATCTGCCCCCCGGTCGAAGCAGATGCCTCGATACCGCCCGCTTGAGATGGGGTGTAACCTAATTGCTTCATCATGGGAATAGTAAGTGACCCGGTGGTTACCGTGTTTGCGATGGCGCTACCCGATATAGAGCCCATTGCCGCAGATGCAATGACGCTCGCTTTTGCCGGTCCTCCTCGATATCGGCCAGCAAGAGCAAAAGATAGATCAATTAAAAATTTACCCGCTCCCGTGGTTTGAAGAAAAGCGCCAAACAAAACAAACCCAAATACTGCGCCAGCAGCTATGCCGAGTGGCGCACCAAACAATCCCGCATTCGTGAAAATTTGAAATCTAACCATGCGTTCAAGCGAGAACCCCTTGGACGCGATGACATCCGGAAGGTAATTTCCGTATAGGCTATACAAAATAAACGTCAGTCCCACCAAGGTCATAATCAGTCCCACCGATCGGCGAGCAACTTCCAGAGTCACCAAGACAATCACCAATCCAGCCAAGAAATCCGGAGTCGACAACCCATATAACAGATGATCTAAACTCTGGTAGTCGAATTTCAAAATCCTGAAGACAGACCACGTCACCGCGACAGCCAAGAAAAGGTCCAAGAACCGTTGGCCAATCTTCTGTCCGAGCGGGTAGTAGAAGAGACCTAAGACTAAAACCCAAGCCAGATGGGCCGGTCTAAAATACGTAGCGGGCAGCAGACCAAACACTTTCTCTAAGGGAATAACCCCTGGAGGAAAAAAACCGACAACCGGTTGCCAAAGTTGAAAAAGGGACAGGCCAATAGCTAGACAGACAAGGCCGAGGCCCGTCGGAGCAAGAAAATCAAATAATCGATTACTCATATCAGCTACACCGCTGAGAAGGATCCTTCAGAAAGAGTTCCGTGCCCTCATGTAGCGGCACGGTTAGTTTTCTGATATTTGAAAGTGTCATAGCTTCAGCAACTCGGGACACCCGAAGCAATTCTTTTATCGAATCGTAAATTGTGCAGGTAAGTTGATAGGCCAGTTGCGAAGGCATGTCCTTGTGAACAACCACGGCGCTCCAAATACCCAATCCATTCACGTTCTCTTCGATTCCGCTGTAGGTCCCCGACGGTATGACAGAGCTGGCATAACTGGGAAATCGACGACTCACAGTTGCGAGCTGTTCCTCGTCTAGAGAAACCAGTTTTAAATTACGAGTAACAGAAAGCTCAGTAACAGCCGCCAAACCCAAACCGCCCACAACAAATCCCGCATCGATTGTTCCATCCTTAAGCGCGGAAGTCGTTTCTGAAAAACTTAGGTAGACCGGCGAAATATCAGACAAAGCAACTCCGAGTGATGTGAGCACGTTCTCGGCAGCCACAGCAGTTCCGGAACCCGCAGCTCCCATGGACACACGCTTACCAAACAACAAACGAACATCCTCTATCCCTGATTCTTCAAGCGTGAGGATGTGAACTATGTTTGGATAGGCGGTAAATAAAACTCTAATCGGCAGCGCATCGGGGAAACGTCCTTGCCCAAGGTAAGCATCGGTCACGACATCGGCCATGGCAATACCCAGATCACTTTCTTTTCGAGCGACCTGAATCACATTGGTTACAGAACCCCCGGTCACCTCGGCCTTTACATTCACATTCGGCAATCGCTCTGACCAGATGGAGGCCATCCCACCACCTATAGGATAGTACAAACCGGCCGGTCCTCCTGTTGCTATCGAGAACGTCGGTTCTACTTCAGAACAACTCAAAGAGGTCAAAACGCACACCCCCATAAGACAGGAGCGAAGCCAAAGCAAAGATAATTGTCCGATATCTTCGAAAACCGCAAATAAATAGGTGATGATTACCTCACACGATCCAACCTCTTTCGGCTAACTTATCGCATCATCTCCAATATTCCTACTTACCAAATAAACCTCATAGCCTCTGCCAAGGCATTAGATTATTTCTTATCCAAAAACTCTAATATCTTGGTGACAGTTTGCTCTAAATTAAGATCACTCGTGTTCACTTCCAGCTCCGCCGACTCAGGAACCTCGTAATCAGAATCGATCCCAGTGAAATTAGGCAGATCCCCTTGCCTGGCTTTCTTGTATAGGCCCTTCGGATCTCTCGATTCAGCCACTTCGATAGGCACATTGACGAACACTTCGATGAATTCATCCTGATCAAAAAGAGCCCTAGCAACTGCCCTTTCCGAACGAAAAGGTGAAATAAAGGCTGTAATAACCACCAGACCCGCTTCAACCATCAGCTTAGCAACCTCCGCAACCCTGCGAATATTTTCCACGCGGTCAGCATTAGTAAAACCTAAATCTTTGTTCAACCCGTGCCTGACGTTATCCCCATCAAGAATGTAGCTTCTGATGCCCCGTCTAAAAAGACTTTGCTCGAGCTCGTTTGCAATTGTCGATTTCCCTGACCCGCTTAATCCTGTCAACCACAACACCCTTCCTTTATGCCCATTCAACTTTTCTCTGTCTTGCTTGCTGATCGCATGATGATGCCGATGGATATTCTGTGCTCTGCGCAGAGCAAAATTTACCATTCCAGCGCCCACGGTGGAGTTAGAAAATCGATCCACTAAAACCAACGAGCCCATTTCCCGGCAGGCCTCGTAAGTTTCGAATGGAATCGCTTTGTCACAGCTCAAGGTCACTCGACCAATATCATTGAGTTCAAAGCTGCGAGCTGGCAATTCTTCTAGCGTATTGACGTTGTACTTAAATTTGATCTCAGAGAGCGTTGCGTTAACTCGCTCACTTCCCAATATCAACCAGTAAGTACGACCGATATAGCCTTCTTCAGAATCTAGCCAAACCAATTGACAGTCAAACTGATCAGAGACCTCACACGGCTGGTTACTACTAACGATGACATCACCCCTAGAGGCATCAATCTCTTTATCCAGGGTCAACGTCACCGACTGAGGCTTCACTGCTGACGCCAAATCCTCATCAAATAGGACTATTCGTTCGACGCAGGCCGTCTGGCCGGAAGGCAGAACCTTAACTTGATCGCCCACATCAACTTTCCCGGAGACCACAGACCCCGAAAAACCTCGAAATTCAGCGTTAGGTCTATTGACCCACTGAACAGGGAATCGCAGCGGTTTTTGGTTTCCTTCGTCCCTGATATCAATCGTTTCAAGGTAACCCAACAAAGTTGGTCCTTTATACCAGTCTGTCTTACCAGACCTTTCAATGACATTGTCTCCCGCTAAAGCCGAAAGAGGAATCGGAGTCACCGACTCAAATGCCAAACTTCTTGAGAAAACTTCATAATCGTCAACAATCTGTTGATAGTGTTGTTCGTCATAGTTTATGAGATCCATTTTGTTGACCGCCAGAACCACGTGTTTGACACCCAGTAACGAAGTTAAAAAAGAGTGTCTTCGCGTCTGAACGAGAATGCCCTGCTTCGCATCAACCAAAATCACCGCCACATCCGCAGTCGAGGCCCCAGTGACCATGTTGCGGGTGTATTGTTCATGGCCAGGCGTGTCCGCCACTATAAATTTCCTGCGATCGGTACCAAAAAAACGATACGCAACGTCAATAGTTATACCCTGTTCTCTCTCAGCTGCTAGACCATCGACCAACAAAGCAAAGTCAATTTCCCCTTCTTGGGTACCGTGTTTTTTTGAATCACTCTGCAAGCTCGCGACTTGATCATCAAAAATCAACTGGGCCTCGTAAAGCATTCTGCCTATGAGCGTACTCTTGCCATCATCGACACTTCCACACGTAATGAACCGGAGTAAATCCAGATCCATTTGACGATCTAGGTATTCCTGTATTCGCTCAGGGCTAGTTTCTAGCTCGGCCATCAAAAATAGCCTTCCTGCTTCTTTTTCTCCATCGAACCCGAGGAATCCGAATCAATTGCCCTTCCCTGTCTCTC
>CAJWGQ010000083.1 GCA_913041025.1 uncultured Gammaproteobacteria bacterium
GGTTTGATCGCTCTGGAAACCACCACAGTAATCAAATGGTGGTCACCGAACGATTCACCCCGATGAGCCCCTATCACCTGGAATACGAAGCGACGATAGAGGACCCCGAGACCTTTACTGAGCCTTGGAAGATCAAATTCCCGCTATATCGACGAGTGGAAGATAACGCTCAGCTGATGGAGTTTCGCTGTGTAGAGTTTGTCGAGGAGCTCATGTACGGCGAGTGGCGTAAAAACCCATTGCCTCGCTAGCCAAATCACAAAACAGGTGAAAAATAATGCGTAAATTATTGATTACATTAGTGTTATTAAGCGGCTCTTTGCATTCAGAGGTGCCCGATTTGACTGGAACTTATGACGTAGCGACGCTGACTCCTTTGTTCCGGCCCCAGGCGTACGGCGATAATCTGTATTTATCCCGAGAGGAGGGCGAGCGGATCGCCGAAGAAGAGGCCAAGCGCATGGCCGACGCCAACGAAAGCAGCGATCCTACCCGGGAGGCGCCCCCCGAGGGAGGCGACGGGTCTGCGGGAGCCGCCGGAAATGTTGGCGGTTACAATGCGTTTTGGATTGATCGAGGTGAGGATGCGTTCACGTTGAATGGGAAGTTCCGTACTTCTATCGTCACGGCGCCCGCAAGCGGACAGAGACCGTCTTTCACACCGGTAGCCCAGGCTCGTATGGCCGCATTGTATAAAGGTTACCGGAGAGGAAACGACGGGACGGCGTGGTGGTTAGACCAAGAAGGCCCTGGCCCCTACGATAACATGGAGCAAAGACCCAAGGCCGAGCGCTGTTTGCTCGGCTTTAGTTCGACTGGTGGGCCTCCCATGTTGCCGGCTCTATACAACAACTTAAAGCGCATCGTGCAAACAGACACACACGTGATGATTTTAACCGAGATGGTCCATGATGCCCGAGTCATTAGGTTAAACAGTACTCACAGACCCGACGACGTGCGGACCTGGATGGGGGATTCGATCGGCCGTTGGGAAGGGGATACGCTGGTCGTCGATACCAAGAATTTCAGTGATTCGCCCGCGTTAAGTGGAGCCGACGAGAATTTACATGTGATCGAGCGCTTTCAGCGTATCGATGATCAGACGCTAAGGTACAGCTTCACGGTTGAGGATGAGACCGTGTGGCAGGAGCCCTGGGGCGGGGACTATCCCTGGCCTGCCTCCGATAACAAGGTCTATGAATACGCTTGTCACGAAGGGAATTACTCCTTTGGGAACATTATGAGGGGGGCTCGATTGCTGGAACAAGATAAGTTGGCTCAAGAAGCCGCAGGCGGAGGCTAGTGGAAGCAAATCCCTGGGTGGCTGGGCTCGCTCTGGACACAGAAGTCGCGCTGTCAGGAAAAAGTAATTCCGGGGAGAGAAGTAAAATAAGCGTAATCCGTGACGACCATCGAGCTGTGGCCCTATCAGTTCAGGTTGAGTATGATTGCGAAACAGGTTTGAAATAACATGTCGAGGGAAGAGATATGATTAGAAGCATTATTTTTGCGGCGGCATTGACGCTGCTTTTGTCTAGCTCAGTAGAAGTATCTGCGCATCACGCGTTCGGGGCTGAATTTGACCCTAACCGACCGTTGATATTAAAAGGACCGGTCACCAAGGTAGAGTGGGTTAACCCTCACGCGTGGATTCACCTAGAGCACACCACCGATTCTGGAGACAAGGAACAGTGGATGGTAGAGGGAGGCACGCCTAACACGCTGTTAAGGCGAGGGTTGAACCGGCGCTCGCTTGTGCCTGGCGTCGTGATCGTGGTGGACGGATATCAGTCCAAGGATCGTTCTAACAGAGCAAACGGCCGAGACGTCACATTCGAAGATGGTAGCAAGATCTTCATGGGCTCCTCCGGCACCGGCGCGCCAAGAGACGGTCGCGATCCCACCGAGAGGTAAGCGCAATTGGAAATAGAAGAGAAAGCCGAGTCTCGACTCGGCTTTTTTATGCCTGTTTTTCGGTTACTCGACTGATGTCGATCAAACCTGCTTTTTTTAGCGTGATATACAATCTGTAGAATCCCACGCCGGCGCACGCGCTGACTATCGCGGCCACCAGAAAAACTGTCACGCCTATGCCGCCCCAACCGAAAGCCGGTATGCCGATATACAGAGACATCCCCAAAAATGGTGCGATCGCCCCCCGGACCCCGGTCAACGTCACGTGAATTCCCATATAGGCCGAAAGTTGATCTGGCTTCGCAAAGTCATTGTGTCCTAGTTGCCAGGCCAGGCTGCCTCCTCCTCTTGCGATACCCATGACAACACGCCCGACTATGAGCCAGGCGATAGAGCCTAAATACGCCCCGACCAGCGTCAGTAGCTGCGCGACCACCCATAAAATGCTTTGCCTTGCACGAAACTGAGCAACGTGGACCCTATCCAAATAAAGAGCCCAGATCGGCAGCGCTACGAGGCTAACCGCAAAAGGGATGACCATCGTGATCATGATGGACGTGGTGTATGAGGCTTCGAGCTGCCGAGTGACCAAGAAAACCAGTGGCGCCTCGATCAGCATGTTTCCGAATCCCGCGGTAAACATGCTGTATTGGTATCGCCGAAAGTATCTGTCTTTCTTGATGATCTCCATGAAGCCGGTGGCCAGATTTTTGTCGGTCTTTGCTTTTATCTCGTTTTCCAGTTGAGAGGCCTCGTCCAGGACCTGCACTCGACTGAAAAACAGGGTGCCGGCGAGACCCACCAGTGAACCAAATAGGTAGACCCACACGAACTGTTCAGGGTTTGCATCAAGGAAGGGCCCGATCATCGAGGAGACCAACACCGTAATCAGGCTCGCGATCATTTGGAGGCGCCCGGTTGCCTTTGCTCGATTGTTTCGGTCGTAATTCAGGCTCCAGATCACGCTTCTGACGGTTATCAGCCCGGAAACCAACACCCTGGAAATAATCATGCTCGATACCAGAATGATCACGCCGATCTCGTTGATTGGCGCTATCGCGACCAACAATAGACAAATGATCGAGCAGATCTGTAATACGTTCGCAAAGGCGACCTTGGCTTTTCCGGAGGAAACAAGATTCCAGAGAAAGCTGGAAAGGTTGGCGAACATAGGCGCGGCCGTGATTAAAGAAATCGTAAAGGGCGATACCTCGTAGATTTTGGCAGCGATCACCGCGACGATCCCGCCCTCAAGCAAGACCAGCGCGCCCGGGAGGGTCAACTCGGTGAGCTGCTCGAATTTGAAGCTGTTGCGGACCCTCGGTGAGAGGGTCAGCGGCTCAAGCCGAAAGTTGTTCAACAGATTAGGGTTTTATCTGTTTGGGCCTCGGTTCATCGGATAAGGCTGCCAGCGCTCCAGGGTCGCCCTGGGCAACACGGTCGGGTTTACGCAGCTCATGGGCCAGCGGCCTCTTAAGACCAGCCCGACCTCTCTGCCGGTTCTTCGTCGTGTTTCTGGGCGCATTCGGGTGGTCGCAGAGGCGACGTGAGGCGTCACGGTAACGTTTTCCATTGAGAATAGCGGGTTGTCAGCTTCAGGAGGCTCTTGTTCTAAAACATCTAGCCCTGCGGCCGCGATATCGCCGTTATTCAGTGCGGCGATCAGCGCTTTTTCATCTATTAGGGGTCCTCTGGCGGTATTAATGATGGCCGCGTGATCCTGCATGTGCTTGAAAGCTTTTTCGTTAAAAGCGTGCTCAGTTTCATCGTTGTGCGGAGCGTGGATCGAGATATAGTCTGAGCGCTCTAGCATCTCGTTAAAACTAACCGGTTCAACGCCCGCATCAGAAACTGTCAGTTCGCTGACGTAGGGATCATGTGCTATCAAGTGCATACCGAAGGCCTTGGCTCGTCTGGCGACGCAACGAGACACGTTGCCGAACCCGTACAGTCCGAGCGTCTGGCCCATCAGTCGAGGAATGTTGCTCAACAGCGGCCTGCCTTTCCACCAATCGCCATTGGCCGACATGATGTCCATGATCTTGGTGCGCCTCGCGCAGCCCAGCAGGAGGGCCATCGCGTGATCTGCCACCTCTTCGATGAAGACGTCGGGGACGTTAGTGACAACGATCCCCGCTTCTGTTGCGGCTTCGATATCAACCATGTCAACGCCGACGCTCCCGACTCCGATGACAACGCACTTTTCGAGGCTGCTGATTACCTGCTTGTCGATCCTGAATCCCCAGGAAGTGATTATCGCGTCCATGTCTTTGACGCCTTCGGCATATTCTTCTGGCGAGTCGGCCTGTACCTCGACAATCTCGGCTATTGGCTCTAGGCCTTCAAGTTCAAGGGCATAGCGCAGTGATACGTCTTCGGGGTTTGCTTGTTTTGGCAGTTGTATGCCGACTTTCTTGGTCATTGTTTTTCCTGTTCCTCTCTAGATAGGTGCTGTGAGCAGTCACACAGACGAACCCTCATGATACTAGATACTCAAAGTGATAGAAATTTCTATCGAGATTGTTTGGTGTGACTGATTGGGTAATTGAGATACGATCAGCTCAGTAATTTTAAAATCGGCTTTGATTTTTGAAATGGAAGATGTTTCTTACCTACTTATCTCCTTGTTAATAGCGGCTGTTGGTTTGTCTTTGGGGTTGCCGTTTTATTTGCGCCGGCGTGATGCGATGCAATCCGGTCCGTCGACACACGCAAAAGAAGAGGCGCTGAACGAAGAAATAACCGGCCTACAAAAAGATCTGGTTGCCGCTCAGACCTCCTTGGATCTGATCAGAAATCAATTGTCAGAGTCTAAGCAAGAGCTGGCCTCAAAGCAGAGTCGTTTAATAGAAGTGGAAACGGAGTTATCGGCTTCTAAGGCCCGCATGGAGGAGAACAAGAAAGCGTTTGATGAACGAGAGAAACTGTTCAAGGAGACCCGAGACAAGCTCAAGATGGAATTTGAAGCGCTGGCGAATCAGATATTTGATAAGCACGGAAACCAACAAAAAGAATCGCTGGACAAGGTGCTGAATCCTTTTAAAGAACAGATCGGGGACTTTAAGAAAAAAGTAGAAGAAGTCTACATCAGCGACACTAAAGAAAGAGCGTCTCTGCTTGCGGAGGTAAAGAATCTTCAGATGGCCAGCGAGAAAATCAACGAGGAAGCCGGCAATTTGACGAAGGCCCTGAAAGGCGACAAAAAGCTGC
This sequence comes from uncultured Gammaproteobacteria bacterium, assembly GCA_913041025.1. Next base: position 5,125 of record CAJWGQ010000083.1, read on the forward strand.
AGGGTAACTGGGGGGAGCTGGTTCTTGAGCGCGTGCTAGAGGAGTCTGGCTTGCGTAAAGACCACGAATATTTTATTCAGAGCTCTTATCGGACAGAAGCTGGCGATCTAAAACGACCTGACGTGATTATCCGTTTACCCGATAACAAGGACGTGGTGGTGGACTCTAAGGTCAGCCTCAACGCTTATGAGGAGGCCTTGGCGGTTGACGATGATCAGGAGCGCGATGCGCTCTTGAAGCAGTATCTAATGAATATGAAAAACCACGTCAAGCGCTTGTCCTCTCAAGACTATGACCAGCTGGAAGACGTGCGCTCGCTAGATTTCGTGTTGTTGTTTGTGCCGATCGAGTCTGCTTTTACTTTGGCCATGCAGACCGACCACAATCTTTTTACGGAAGCATTTTCAAAACGGATCGTGATCGTCAGTCCTACGACGCTGATGATGACGTTAAGGATTATCCGGAACGTGTGGAGTTACGAAAAACAAAGCAAGAATACCCAGGAAATCGTCAGGAAAGCCGGCGCGCTTTACGACAAATTGAGGTTGATCCTTGAAGACATGGACGCGCTGGGTAAGCAGATCTCAACAGTGAATAAGACCTACGAGTCGGCCTACGCCAAGCTTGCAACGGGCAAGGGGAATCTAGTCCGGCAAGTAGAGGGTTTCCAAGAGCTAGGCGCGATTGTCAAAAAGCCGATGCCGCAGCAGGTTTTGGAACAATCTCAAGACTAATCGTTTTGAGCGTTGTTTCTATTTTTCTTGAGTTTCGGAGGGTGACGACAAGGCGCCTTCGATAAAAGCGGGCGTCTCACATATCGCGTAGGGATGGATATGGTGCTCATCCAGCAGGGTCCTGTGGACTCTGATTCCCTCTCTTTCCTCACGGTCCATTTGTTCCTGACTGGTTTTTAAGATGACGCTGTCGATGCTGCTCCAGATGGGATTAAATTCTGCGAGTTGCCCGAACTGGACCCTGGATTCCCACTTGCCCCTGTGAAGTTCGACGACGCTAATATGACTGATCGTGCTCCAGTGGCTGAACTCGCTCTCCTTGTCCGGGTCTTTGCTTGCAAACATGATCGGCAGGACTTGATTAATACTGCCCGCGTGTTCAAATAGTTCCTTGGCAATTAGCCAGGGGTGATCGTCCTTGTAATTGCCTTCTGTGCCGGCCTCGAGCATCGCCTCTATGGCCTTTGTGGTGACTACAGTAGCGATGGAATATTTGTAACTTGATAGATGCATAAGATTGTCCATGAAGCGAAGAGGCCAGAGGCACACCCTCAGCTGACCCGGGGTCAGGCGCCTCCAGCGAGTTATTATCGAGACAATTGTAACGAAGCCTTCGATTTTGTCTTTAGCCAATACCAGGAAATGTTGCCACAACACTCGTTGTGCCAACTCAATGCCTATCTAGGTTGTTCGCAAGATTCTCAGCGGCTGTTCGCGAGGCTCCTTACCCGAAAGGGGCCTCTCTTTCGAGTAGACAGTTTAAGCTATCTAGAAGTGGGAAATATAAATACAGCGATTGAGGAGCTCACCGACAGCCGATTAATCAGCGATGAGAAGGGCGTACCAGCGGATGTGGTTCTAGGGCTTTTGACCAAGAAAGAACTCAAGCTCATGTGGCCCTATCTTGACGCCGCGCTTCTTAAAAACGCACTGTGTCTTAGATTAGTGGGTCGCTACTCGGACAAGCAGATCGTCGAGGCTGTCCAAAGCAACATTCCTTTTATCAAGCTTTATGATCGGGAATCTTGGAGCCTGTTCGAGTTTTTATATTTTGGGAACGAGTTTCGAAGTTGGTCGGAATTTGTTGTTCGAGACCTGGGTATAGCCAGTTTCGAGTCGCCCGCTTCGACTGCTCGGCAATTCGTTTCTGAAGATGAGATGACGAGTCACCTTGGCCTACTTGGATATGCTTCCTACGCGCGCAGACTAGATGAATTTTCGGGGCTGGGCGGTTATCTGGTGGAACGCCTCAGAAGGCCTCAGACCAACTTAGTCTCGAATAGAAAACGAACCAGAATATTGAACCGGATCGCGAAGTGGGGCGAAAAAAACAAGCACTTTAAGCTGGCCTGTGATGCTTACCGGCTAATCGATCAACACCCAGCACGCGAGCGGTTGGTCAGAATAAATCATAAGCTGGGCGAAATTGACGAACGAGATGAACTGTTAAGTGAGATTCACAGAGCGCCGCTTAGCGAGGAAGAAGAGCAGTTTGCTCAACGGTTTGGAAAAAGAAATGCCGGATATAACCCGGAAACAACTGTTGTTGAACTAGAGCCGTTTGAAGGGTCTGTTGAACAGGCGGTGCTTGGTGAACTGACTAAAAAGAGCGGGTGGGGCGTTCACAGCGAAAATTCACTGCTTAAGAGTCTCACCGGCATCGCGTATTGGGAGCCTATTCACTTGCCGGTGCCAGGAGCCTTCACCAACCCTTTTCAAAGTGGTCCGCATGATCTATTTGAACCGGATTTTGTGAGTGCCCGCGGCAAAGAGATAAGGGCTCTGGAAGAGCGGTTAGAACAGACGGGTGAGCTGAAAGCCCACATTGTGGATGTGGTCGAAAAAAAGTGCGGCGTTTACTCCAGTTTGGTGAACTGGAGGTTATTTGAGAAATTCCCTGTAACCGATTTTGTTGACGCGATCGGGCCCGAGGATCTGCTCGTGCTTATGAGCTATTTCGTCCGTCATCTGGGTTCGCGACGAAAGGGGTTCCCGGATTTATTTATCTCTTATCCCGATGACACGTATGAGTTTGTTGAAGTCAAAGGGCCGGGTGATCAGCTGAGCTTGTCTCAGCGAGTGTGGCTGCAAAGACTGGAGTCGATGTCCATTCCTTCACGAGTGGTCAAAGTGAAGTTGCCCGGATGAGCGAAAATCTCTCTGTTCGAGATCTCGCCGAGTTTGTTTGTAGGTCCGGAGATTTGTATTCTCGCTCAGACGGCAGGCGCATCGACGCGCTCGACGGGATCAGAGCTCAAGAAGTGCTGAGGGAGCGCCGAAAAAACAAACACTCTCAGTATTCGTCGGAGATCGCGTTTAAGCACGATTTCAGTCTGGGAAACCAGGAGACGACGCTTTCTGGGCGTGCAGACGGTTTGATTCTTACCGATAACGGGTGCGTGATCGAAGAGTATAAGGCGTGCGGCAAGTTTCCGGTTCAGCCAAACCCGGTCGACGTCGGCCAACTGATGATTTACGGCGCCATGCTGGCCATGCGAAGCGAGTTGTCGGTCGCGGCGTTGAATCTTGTTTACGTCGAAGCAGATTCTTTTGAAGAGAAATGTTTTCCCTATGAATTAACCAACTCAGAATTAGAGCAGATGCTGGCGTTTATGTTGCTTTGTTTTGATGTGCGTAGGAAACGGCATTGGCATCGAACAGCGCAGAGGCATTCCTGGTTTGTCCACAAACAATTCCCTTATCCGGATTTTCGTTTTGGGCAGCGGGCCCTGGCTGGGCGAGTTTATAAAGCGAGTGAAGCCGGAGAAAGACTGCTAATTGAGTCGCCGACGGGTAGCGGCAAGACCATGGGCACTATTTATCCATCGCTCAAGGGGATGAAGCCTCTCGAAAAATTATTCTATTTGACGAGTAGAAATTCAGGCTCGATCGCGGCAATGAAAACGATAGATCTGATCGATCCGGAACATTCCAGTTTGGTGTCGATTGAGATCGTCGCAAAGGAAAAGCTGTGCCCGGTAGAAGGAATGCCCTGTGACCCAGAATTGTGTGACTACGCAAAGGGTTATTTTGACCGGTCAAAGGCAGCCGTAAACGCGCTGCTAGAAGAAAAATTCATATCTCAAAAAATTGTTGAGACAGTATCGGAAGAATATCGGGTATGCCCCTTTGAAATTAGCTTAGATGCCTCTTTGTGGGCGGATATCGTCGTTTGTGACTACAACTATGTCTTCGATCCTTTTGTTCGGTTGCAACGGTTTCAGCCTCCTCAGGGTATCCGTCTTTTGATTGATGAAGCGCACCAGCTGTTTCCCAGGGTAAATTCGATGTTTACCGTAGAAATGGATTCCTTGAGTTTACTAGAGGCAATTGACGAAGCCGGCGTTGGAATACTTGGCGGCTTAGACTTAGTGCAACAAGAATTTCAAGCTTTGAACTCCGGTTTAGGTTCTGAACGGTGTCGGATCGAGGTGCCGGAAAAATTCAACAAAGCGGTTTTAGGTTTGTTGGAGACAATCAGAGAAAACGAAACAGAGTTAGAGGGCTTGGTCAGCTTAAGAGACTTTGTTTTTGCTTGTTATAGATGGTCAGCGGCGTTGGATTGGGAATTTGAGGATAGCTTTGAATACATTATCGAGCGCCGCGAAGACCAGATCCTGGTGACGCGCTCTTGTATAGATTCCTCAAAAATAATTGATGAGGCACTAGGAAGGTATGAAAGCTCGATTGCTTTTTCTGGCACGTTGTCCCCTTTGGAGCTCTATCAAGAGCTGCACGGTGGAGAGACGAACATCACAGCTAGATCACCCAACCCCTTTGCAAAAGAGCAACTCCAGGTCATTTTGGTAAACGATATACCCACTTACTATCAGATGAGACAAGAGAGTTTGGGTTCGCTTGTTCAGTTGGTTAATTCGGTCTTGGAGGTTAAACAAGGTCGATATTTGATTGCTTTTCCCTCATTTCAATACATGGACCTTTTTTTGGATGAAGTGTCAGGCATGAGCAACATAAATCATCAAATAATTAGCCAAAGGCCGGGCGCGAGTATGGAAGACATTCAAGGTCTTTTACAAAGCTACCAAGACAATGAGGCCTGCGTGCTCACGATTGTGCTTGGTGGCGTGCTGGGCGAATCTATTGATTTCATGGAATTTCCGATTGAGGGGGTGTTCGTGGTGACTATCGGGCTGCCGCCTCAAAGCGTCGAGCGAAACCTTTTGGCTGATCGTTTTGCAAAATCACACGATTATGACTCGGGACAATCCGCGGCATACTTCCAGCCTGCGCTGAACAAGGTCTTGCAGGTGTGTGGTCGTTTGATTCGTTCTTCGAGTCATCGAGGTATAATATATTTAATAGATGCTCGATATCTGTCGGGAGAAATTCAAAAATTCTTCCCTTCTCATTGGAGGCCGACCGTCGCTTCAAACACAAAGGTGGCCGAGATAACTAAGAGGTTCTGGCAAATTGGCGAATAAAATAGCGCGACAAACTAATCAGCAGCTAAGAAAGACCAAGATCATTTGTACCATAGGTCCGGCAACAGCCAGCTTCCAAAAGGTTAAAGCGTTAAGTAACGCGGGCATGGATTTGGTTCGGTTGAACATGTCACATGCATCCCACGCCGATGCGAAAAAGATTATCAAATGGGTAAACAAGCTTAACCAAGCCGGCGGCTCGCCTATTTCTGTGCTAATGGATACCCAGGGACCGGAGATTCGCACCGGGGAGTTGGAAACCCCTCTAAAGCTAAAGACTGGACAGGTGGTTTCCTTGACAGTCCGAGATTCCGAGTTGGTTGAGACTCAGTCGATCCTTGTGAATTATGAAGAGATTATAGATGTCGTCGATGTCGGTTCGCTGATCACTCTGGATAACGGGCTTCTTAATTTCGAGGTATTAGAAAAAGACGGGTCCCAGTTAGTTTGTCGAGTCTTGGATGGCGGAACTCTTGGAAGTCGAAAGCATGTAAATCTGCCAGGAATAAAAGTGAATCTGCCTGCGATCACGGAAAAGGACAAAAGAGATATCCAATTTGCTATGGAGTACGGGGTTGACTTCATAGCGCTTTCCTTCGTTAGGGAAGCGGCTGCGATTAAGGAGTTGCGCGAGCTTCTTGGCGCCAAAAAAGAAACAATCAAAATAATTGACAAACTAGGTTTAAAAGTTAATTGCAAATTTTTTGATATAAAAATTGCACATTATCTTATAAATCCTGATATAAGTCATGATTTTAATTTGATTTGTGAGTCATATATTAATTACTATGCAAGCAACATAAACACTTCCCAATCAAAAAGTTTTTCTGAAATATTGATGGAAAAAAGTGATTTAAATTTTCAGCTTTCTAATATTTTAATGTCTGAAATGAAAAAATTTAAATTGCTGGATTTATTTTTTCAAATAGAAATGCCTTTATTAAGAGTTTTAGCTTCAATGGAATTAAATGGCGTGAAAATTAATACAGATTTTTTGAAAAAACTTTCAGTCGAATATAGCAATCAATTATCAAAATTAGAAAAGAAGATATTTAGTGAGTCAAAGGAAAAATTTAATCTCGCATCTCCTAAACAATTAGGTGAAATTTTATTTGAAAAACTTAAAATCAAAGACAATCCCAAAAAAACCAAAACAGGTCAATTTTCAACTTCAGAAGAAGTTTTATCACAACTTGCCAACGATAATCAAATTGTTTCAAATGTTCTTGAATGGAGGTCACTACAAAAATTAGTTAACACATATGTTGATGCACTTCCAAAGCAGATAAATAAAAACACTAAAAGAATACATACTGTTTTTAACCAAGCAGTAGCATCTACAGGAAGGCTGAGTAGCACTAACCCCAACCTTCAAAATATACCCATAAGAAGTTCAAGAGGAAAAGAGATAAGAA